>NZ_JBDJLK010000035.1:0-57008 GCF_039673335.1 Pseudomonas sp. TWI929 | reverse complement strand
GCCTTGTGTCGCGAAAGGGCCGCAAAGCGGCCCCGGCAATTTCAGCAGCGAAGCTAAAACCTGGGGCTGCTTCGCAGCCCTTTCGCGACACAAGGCCGCTCCCACAGGTGTGTGCCTAGTCGACCCCGACAAAGCCCCCGGTCTGGTGATGCCACAAGCGGGCATACAAGCCCTGTTGCTCCAGCAGCTCGCTGTGGCTGCCGCTTTCGACAATGCGCCCCTTGTCCAGCACCACCAGCCGGTCCATCCGGGCAATGGTGGAAAGCCGGTGGGCAATGGCAATCACCGTCTTGCCCTGCATCAGTGTCTCCAGGCTTTCCTGGATGGCAGCCTCCACCTCCGAGTCCAGCGCTGAAGTGGCCTCGTCCATGATCAGGATCGGCGCATTCTTCAACAGCACCCGGGCAATGGCGATGCGCTGGCGCTGGCCGCCTGACAGCTTCACCCCGCGCTCCCCCACATGGGCATCGAAACCGGTGCGGCCCTGGGCATCCGACAGCTGCGGGATGAACTCGTCGGCACGGGCGCGGCGCACGGCCTCGCGCAAAGCCGCCTCGCTGGCGCCGGGGCGACCGTACAGCAGGTTGTCGCGGATCGAACGGTGCAGCAACGAGGTGTCCTGGGTGATCATGCCGATCTGTGCGCGCAGGCTGGCCTGGCTCACTTCGGCAATGTCCTGGCCGTCGATAAGGATGCGCCCGCCCTGTATGTCATACAGCCGCAGCAGCAGGTTGACCAGGGTCGACTTGCCTGCCCCGGACGGGCCGATCAGGCCGATCTTCTCGCCTGGGCGGATGTCCAGGTTGAGCCCTTCGATCACGTTGGCGGCCTTGCCGTAGTGGAAGTCCACATCATCGAAACGCACCGCGCCACGGCTGACCTTGAGCGCCGGCGCGTTGGGCTGGTCGGTGACGGTGACCGGTTGGGCGATGGTTTGCAGGCCATCCTGGACCATGCCGATGTTCTCGAAAATGCCGTTGACCACCCACATGATCCAGCCCGACATGTTGACGATACGGATCACCAGGCCTGTGGCCAGGGCGATGGCGCCGACGCTGATCAGCGACTGGCTCCACAGCCACAGTGCCAGGCCCGTGGTGGTGACCACCAGCAGGCCGTTGAGGGTGGTGATGACCACGTCCATGCTGGTGACCACGCGTGAGGCCAGCTGGGTTTTCTCGGTTTGCTCGCGGATCGCTTCACGGGCGTACTGCTGCTCGTAGTCGGTGTGGGCGAACAGCTTGAGGGTGGCGATGTTGGTGTAGCCATCGACGATGCGCCCCATCAGTTTCGAGCGGGCGTCGGACGAGATCACCGAACGTTCCTTGACCCGTGGCACGAAGTAGAACAACGCGGCGATGTAGCTGGCAATCCACACCAGCAATGGCAGCATCAGGCGCCAGTCGGCCTCGGCGAACAGCACCAGTGAGGTGATGGCGTAGATCAGCACGTGCCACAGTGCGTCCACCGCCTGCACGGCAGAATCACGCAGCGAGTTGCCGGTCTGCATGATGCGCTGGGCGATGCGCCCGGCGAAGTCGCTCTGGAAGAAGTTCAGGCTCTGCTTGAGCACGTAGGTGTGGTTTTGCCAGCGGATCAGGCTGGTCATGCCGGGGTTGATGGTCTGGTGCACCAGCAGGTCGTGCAGGCCGAAGAACACCGGCCGCAGCAGCAGGATCACCACCAGCATCCAGGCCAGTTCGCCGCTGTGCTCGCTGAAGAAGCTGGAATTGGGCGTGCCTTGGGCCAGGTCGATGATGCGGCTGAGGTAGCTGAACATCGCTACCTCTATCAGCGAGGCGAACAGGCCGACCACCAGCAAGGCCAAAAAGCTTGGCCATACCTGGCGCAGGTAATACAGGTAGAACGGCCACACCTGGCTGGGTGGCGCTTCGCTCGGCGCCTCACGGAAAATATCGATCAGTTGCTCGAAACGGCGGTACAGCATGGGAAACGACACTCCTGTTCCAGCCGACCCTCAGGCGGTTTCACGTCCCTGTGAAGCCTGCGGTCAGTCGATGCGTTTGGCCGACTTGATGTACACCGGGTCGGCTGGTACATCACGCATGCCTTTCTTGACGGTGGTTGGCGAGTTGACGATCTGGTCGACTACTTCCATGCCCTTGGTCACTTTGCCGAACACGGCATAGCCACGGTCACGCCCCGGGTTGAGGAAGTCGTTGTCGGCCACGTTGATGAAGAACTGGCTGGTGGCCGAGTTCGGGTCCGAGGTACGTGCCATCGACAGGGTGCCGCGGGTGTTCTGCAGGCCGTTGCTGGCTTCGTTCTTGATCGGGTCGTTGGTGTTCTTCTGCACCATCTGGTCGGTGAAGCCGCCGCCTTGCACCATGAAGCCCGGGATCACGCGGTGGAAGATGGTGTTGTTATAGAAACCACTGTCGACGTATTGCAGGAAATTCTTGGTACTGATCGGGGCCTTCTCGGCATTCAGCTCGATTTCGACCTGGCCGAAGCTGGTGTCCAGCAGAACGTGCGGGGTCTTGTCGGAGGCCATGACGCTGGTGGCGAAGGCGACCGAGCAGGCGGTGAGCAGGAGTTTTTTCAGCATGGGCTCAAAGATCCTTGAGAGGTGGAAGCGGCTGCAAGGAACTGCAGCAGGGTCTGGTTGAAGACCTCGGGTTGGTCGAGGGGGGTAGCGTGCCGGGAATCGTCGATGACGACCAGCCTGGCGTTTGGCATAAGGGCGACGTAGCGCTGTTTCAGTTGTATCGGGGTGTAATCGTGGTCGGCGGCGACCACCAGGGTAGGGCAGTGGATCTGCCCGATGCGCTCTTGCACGCCCCAGTCGACGATGGCGTCGAAACTCTTGAGGTAGGCGCGTTTGTCGTTGCGCGCCCAGCGCTGGGCCATTTTCTGCCGTAGCTCGGCCTGCCGGGGCTTGGGGAACAGGCGTTCAGCCAGGCCCTTGCCGACGGTTTCAACGCTTAGGATGCGCGCCAGGCCCCAACGTTTGACCCACCACAGCCAGTCACTGCGGGTGCGGCGCTTGACCTCGGGGGCGCTGTTGACGATGCACAGGCTGCGCAGCCATTGCGGGTGGTCGACGGCAAACTGGAAGCCGACCATGCCGCCCATGGACAGGCCAACAAGGTGCACCGGGCCGGTGCGCAAGTGTTCAAGCAGGGCCAGCAGGTCGGCACTGAAGGTGGCGATCTGGTAACCGTCGCGGGGCTTGTCGGAACGGCCGTGGCCGCGGATGTCCATGAGGATCACCCGGTACAGGCGGCTGAGTACCGGCACCTGCAACTCCCAGTCCTGGCAGCTGGAACCTAGGCCGTGCAGCAGCACCAGGGGGTCGCCCTGGCCATATTCCTCGTAATGCAGTGCGCATCCTTCGTGTTCGAAATAGGCCAAGGGCGCGGTCCTCTCAGGCTTGCGGGGGGGCTGCGAAGGGCACGTCCAGTGGCGCGGTGTCGAAGTTGCGCAGCAGGTCGATGAGGATCTGCGTGGCCGGGCCCAAGGTCTTCTCTTTGCTCGAATAAAGGTAGAACAGTGGGTGGCGGCTGCCACCCTGATCCAGCGCCAACGGCTTGAGCACGCCTTCACGCAGCTCGCGCTCGATCATGTGCCGAGGCAGCCAGGCAAAGCCCAGGCCACTGCTGACGAAGGTGGCGGCGGTGCCCAGGCTGCCGACAGTCCAGCGCTGCTCGGCCCCCAGCCAGCCGACGTCGCGCGGCTGGGCGCGGCCGGAGTCGCGGATCACCACCTGCAGCTGGCTTTCCAGGTCCTGGAAGGTGAGCTCGCGGCCCAGGCGGTGCAGGCTGTGTTCGGGGTGGGCGACGGCAACGAACTCCACCGCGCTCAGCTCGGCACCCAGGTAGCCGCCGATGCTGTAGCTGCTGATGGCCAGGTCGGCGATGCCTTCGTGCATCACTTCTTCGACGCCAGACAGCACTTCTTCACGCAGGCGCACCCGGCAGCCGCGGCTTTGCGGCATGAACGCCGCCAGCGCGCGCACCAGGCGGGCACTGGGGTAGGCGGCGTCGACCACCAGGCGCACTTCGGCTTCCCAGCCCTGTTCCATGTGGTGGGCGAGGTCTTCGAGCTGGCTGGCCTGCTTGACCAGGTGGCGCGAGCGGCGCAGCAGTACGTTGCCGGCTTCGGTGAGTACCGCTTTGCGCCCGTCGATGCGCAGCAGTGGCACGCCCAGTTGCTCCTGCATGCGGGCCACGGTGTAGCTGACCGAAGACTGTGAGCGGTGCAGTGCCTCGGCGGCCTGGGCAAACCCGCCGTGATCAACCACTGCTTGCAGGGTTCGCCACTGGTCAAGGGTTACGCGCGGCGCTTTCATCTTTCGCTCCTATTGTCCTAAGCTGCGCTCTTTCAAGGAGAGAGCGGCCCATGAAGAAATGTTGTGCGGCAATACTGATGTGCCTGCCCCTCGGGGCCATGGCGTACCCAATCGATGTGGAAAAGGAACTGACCGGGGTCAAGCTCGACTACACCGCCTATGACACGGCCTACGACATTGGTGCCATTACCCTCAACAACTATGGGCAGGTGCCGGCGGCATGCAAGGTGACTTTCCGCAATGGGCCAGAGGCACCACGGGTGCGCAGGGTCAATGTGCCGGCGGGTAAAAGCGTCGATGTCACCGCCAAATTCAACCGGCAGATCATCAAACTGCGGATCGCCTTGAGCTGCACCACGGAATAAACTGATTAATCGATATGTTGAACCCATTTTTTACGCTTTTTTATCGATAGGTCAAGCCTTAATCTCACCTCCATCGAATCGCAACCTTTTTGCCGATGGAGGCACCCCATGTCCCGCGTTCTGATCATCGAAAGCAGCGCCCGCCAGCAGGATTCCGTTTCCCGTCAGCTGACCAAAGACTTCATTCAGCAATGGCAGGCCGCCCACCCGGCCGATCAGATCACCGTACGCGACCTGGCGGTAAGCCCGGTGCCACACCTGGATGCCAACCTGCTGGGCGGCTGGATGAAACCGGAAGAACAGCGCAGTGCCGCTGAACTGGAAGCGCTGGCCCGTTCCAACGAACTGACTGATGAATTGCTGGCTGCCGACGTGCTGGTGATGGCTGCGCCGATGTACAACTTCACCATCCCGAGCACCCTGAAAGCCTGGCTGGACCACGTGCTGCGCGCTGGCATCACCTTCAAGTACACCCCGACCGGCCCACAAGGCCTGCTGACCGGCAAGCGCGCCATCGTCCTGACTGCCCGTGGCGGCATCCATGCCGGCGCCAGCAGCGATCACCAGGAACCGTACCTGCGCCAAGTCATGGCCTTTATCGGGATTCACGATGTCGACTTCATTCATGCCGAAGGCCTGAACATGAGCGGCGAGTTCCACGAGAAAGGCGTCAACCAGGCCAAGGCCAAACTGGCGGCGGTGGCCTGAGGTTTAACGAATTCCCAACCCTGACACCTGGTTTTGCTCCTTTGGGTGTACCTGCCCGGTCCTTTTGACCGGGCTTTTTTATGCCTGGGATTTGGTGGGGACCTGTACCGGCCTCTTCGCGGGTAAACCCGCTCCCACAGGGACACCACAGGCCTCAGGTGCTGTGATATCCCTGTGGGAGCGGTTTTACCCGCGAAAGGGCCAGCACAGCCCCCACATTCCTCATGGTTGAACACAAAGGCCGCAACCCGCTAAGGTCGCGGCCTTGATTCACGAGAGGCAACCATGGGCTACCTGATAATCGTCGCGCTGATCCAGGCATTTTCCTTCAGCCTCATCGGCGAGTACCTGGCCGGGCACGTCGACAGCTACTTCGCCGTGCTCGCGCGCGTGGTGCTGGCCGGCCTGGTGTTCCTGCCACTGACCCGCTGGCGCCAGGTCGAGCCACGCTTCATGCGCTCGATGCTGCTGATCGGCGCGCTGCAGTACGGCATCACCTATGTCTGCCTGTACCTGAGCTTCCGCGTGCTCACCGTGCCGGAGGTGCTGCTGTTCACCATCCTCACGCCGCTGCACGTGACGCTGATCGAAGATGCCATGAACCGGCGCTTCAACCCTTGGGCGTTGCTGGCCGCCCTGGTAGCCGTGGCTGGCGCCGCGGTGATCCGTTTCGACAGCATCAGTGGCGAGTTCTTCATCGGATTCCTGCTGCTGCAACTGGCCAACTTCACCTACGCCGCCGGCCAGGTGCTGTACCGCCACCTGGTTGCCCGCAACCCCAGCGACCTGCCGCACTACGCCCGCTTCGGCTACTTCTACCTCGGCGCCTTGCTGGTGGTGCTGCCGGCCTTCCTGCTGTTCGGCAATGCCCAGCACCTGCCGAGCACCGATGTGCAATGGCTGGTGCTGCTGTTCCTGGGCCTGTGCCCGACGGCGCTGGGCCTGTACTGGTGGAACAAGGGCGCGTGCCTGGTATCTGGCGGTACGTTGGCGGTGATGAACAACCTGCATGTGCCGGTGGGGCTGCTGCTGAACCTGTTGATCTGGAACCAGCATGAACCGCTGGGGCGGCTGTTCATCGGCGGTGCGATCATCCTGGCGTCGGTGTGGTTGAGTCGACTGGGCGGGCGCACGCAGACGCCGCTGGCCGGCAAGGCCTGAAATGCACACCATCTTCGTCATCGTGGCGCCGATCTTCGCCCTGATCCTGGTCGGCTACCTGTGCCGCAAGACCAACAAACTGGGCGACAAGGCCGCCGCTGAAATCAACAAGATGGTGGTCTGGCTGTGCCTGCCGGCGTTGCTGTTCAAGGTCACCGCCACGGCCACCTGGAGCGAGATCTGGCACCCAGGCTTCATCGTTGCCTTTGGCGCAGGCGCCCTGGCCATGTTCGTGGTCACGCTGCTGTGGCGCCTGTACGGCGGCCACGGCCTGGTTGCGGCGAGCATCGACGGGCTCAGTGCCGGCTATGCCAACACCGGCTATATCGGCATTCCGCTGTGCCTGTTGCTGTTCGGCCAGGCAGGGTTGGAGCCGGCATTGATCTCGTCGTTGATCGTGGTGTGCCTGGTGTTTGCCATATCGCTGACGCTGATTGAGGTCGGGCTACAGGCGGAGCGGCACATTGGTCGTGCCATCTTGCTGGTGAGCAAGGCGCTGGCGAAGAACCCGTTGGTGATTTCACCATTGGCGGGCGCTGCCTGGGCGGTATCCGGCGTGGGGCTGGCGGAGCCGGTCATGCACTTTCTCGACATGCTGGCGCTGGCGACCACGCCGTGTGCGTTGATATCGCTGGGCGCATTTCTGGCCGAAAAACGTACAGGGTCGCAGGCCAGCCCGTGGCCGTTGGTAACGTTGAAACTGATCGGGCAGCCCGCGCTGACGTGGGTGCTGGCGTTCAAGGTGTTCACCTTGCCGACCATGTGGGCGGCGTCGGCGGTGCTGCTGGCGGCACTACCGACCGGCACCGGGCCGTTCATGCTGGCGGAGTATTACAACCGCGAGGCGGGGCTGATTTCGCGGACGATCCTGTTGTCGACCGTGGCTTCGCTGGTGACCTTGACTGGCCTGTTGTACCTGCTGGGGTATGCGGGGTAGCGGCCGGTGTACTATGGGACAGCGGCGGAGGCTGTGATAATGGGCGCAATCACAAGGGCCATGGCATGCTGACCATCTCAAACAATGTGCATCTGCCGGATGCCGACATCGAACTGACCTACATCCGCGCACAAGGCGCGGGTGGGCAAAACGTCAACAAGGTGTCCAGCGCCGTGCACCTGCGCTTCGATATCCCGGCCTCGTCGCTGCCCGAGTTTTACAAGGAGCGGCTGCTGGCGCTGCGTGATAGCCGTATCACCGGCGACGGCGTGTTGATCATCAAGGCCCAGCAGTACCGCACCCAGGAGCAGAACCGCGCTGACGCACTGGCGCGTCTTGCCGAGTTGATCATCGCTGCCGGCAAGACCGAGAAGAAACGCCGCCCCACCAAGCCCACCCTCGGCTCGAAGACCCGCCGCCTTGAAGGGAAAGCCAGGCGCAGCACTGTCAAAGCAGGGCGGGGCAAGGTGGACTTCTAGTGCTGGTGGTGGAGCATTACAGTACTGCGCAGGTCTCGAATATTGCGCAGAATGTTGTTGAGCGGCCTTGTGTCGCGAAAGGGCCGCAAAGCGGCCCCGGCAATCTCAAGCCTCGCTCATCTCTTCCAGCCGACGCGGCACAGGCTCTTGCGCCACACGCCCGCTTAACCCCACCCGCATGTCATTGCCACTCGGCTGCTGATACAAGCTCAAGCCAAACTCCGGCAACACCGCCAGCAGATAGTCGAAGATATCCCCCTGGATCCGCTCATACTCCGCCCACACCGTGGTAGTGGTGAAGCAGTAGATCTCCAGCGGCACGCCCTCGGCGGTGGTTTGCATCTGCCGCACCATGCAGGTCATGTTCGGGTGCACGTTGGGGTGGTTCTTCAGGTAGGCCAGGGCAAAGGCACGGAAGGTACCGATGTTGGTCAGCTTGCGGCGGTTGGCCGACAGCTCGGCCACCGGGCCCAGCGCTTCGTTCCAGTTTTGCAGTTCCTGGCGCTTGCCGGCCAGGTAATCGCCCAGCAGGCTCACCTGGCTCAGGCGCTGTTCCTCTTCGCGGGTGAGGAAACGCACGCCGGCGGCGTCGATGAACAGGCTGCGCTTGATCCGCCGGCCACCGGACTGCTGCATGCCGCGGTAGTTGCGGAACGATTCGCTCATCAGGCGCCAGGTGGGGATCGAGACGATGGTCTTGTCGAAGTTCTGCACCTTCACCGTGTGCAGGGTGATGTCCACCACGTCGCCATCGGCACCCACCTGGGGCATTTCGATCCAGTCACCCACGTGCAACATGTCGTTGCTGGTCAGCTGCACGCTGGCGACGAACGACAGCAGGGTGTCCTTGTACACCAACAGCAGCACCGCCGACATGGCGCCCAGGCCGGACAGCAGCAATAACGGCGAGCGGTCGATCAGGGTGGCGACGATGACGATGGCGGCGAAGATCCACAGCATCATCTTGGCCAACTGCACATAGCCCTTGATCGAGCGGGTGCGGGCGTGTTCGGTGCGGGCGTAGATGTCGAGCAGGGCATCCAGCAGGCACGACAGCGCCATGGTCATGAACAGCAGGGTAAAGGCCAGGGCGACATTGCCAAGGAAATGCTGGGCGGTGTCGGACAGCTCCGGCACCAGCTTCAGGCCGAACTGCAGCACCAGCGACGGGGTGGTTTGCGCCAGGCGGTGGAACACCTTGTTGTGGCGCAGGTCGTCCAGCCACTTCAGTGCTGGCTGGCGGGCCAGCAGGCGGGCGCTGTGCAGTACCAGGAAGCGCGCCAGGCGGCCGACTACCAGGGAAATCAGCAGCAGCACCACCAGGCCAATGGCGGCGTGCAGCACTGGGTGTTGGTCGAGGGTGCCCCACAAGTCGAGGGAGTCACGCCAGATTCGTTGGATATCCATGGGCTTGCATACAGTCTTGTTGCGAAACGAAGTGCCATTAGAGCGCGGATGGCGACAAAGTTGCCAAAAGAAATTCGGCTAAGGCGGCAGAAAACGTTACCCTATGCAACTGAATTTCCCGCACTTGCCTGAGGTTACCTCCGTGTTCTCCCAATTCGCCCTGCATGAACGCCTGCTTAAAGCCGTGGCCGAGCTTAAATTTGTCGAGCCAACCCCGGTGCAGGCCGCGGCCATCCCCTTGGCCCTGCAAGGGCGAGACCTGCGTGTGACCGCGCAGACCGGCAGCGGCAAGACTGCAGCCTTCGTGCTGCCGCTGCTCAACCGCCTGGTCGACCTGAAAGGTGGGCGTGTCGAAATCCGCTCGCTGATCCTGCTGCCGACCCGCGAGTTGGCCCAGCAGACCCTCAAGCAAGTGCAGCTGTTCTCGCAGTTCACCTATATCAAGGCGGGCCTGGTTACCGGCGGTGAAGACTTCAAGGAACAGGCCGCCATGCTGCGCAAGGTGCCGGACGTGCTGATCGGCACCCCGGGCCGCCTGCTGGAGCAGCTCAATGCCGGCAACCTCGACCTGTCCCACGTGCAGGTGCTGATCCTCGACGAAGCCGACCGCATGCTCGACATGGGCTTTGCCGAAGACATGGAGCGCCTGTGCAAGGAGTGCGAGAACCGCGAGCAGACCCTGCTGTTCTCCGCCACCACCGGTGGCGCGGCCCTGCGCGACATCATCGGCAAGGTGCTGAAAGACCCTGAGCACTTGATGCTCAACAGTGTCTCGCAACTGGCCGAAGGCACCCGCCAGCAGATCATCATGGCTGACCACGATCAGCACAAAGAGCAGATCGTGCAGTGGCTGTTGGCCAACGAAACCTTCGACAAGGCGATCATCTTCACCAACACCCGCGCCCTGGCTGACCGTATCTATGGCCACCTGGTGGCCAAGGACGTAAAAGCCTTCGTACTGCACGGCGAGAAAGACCAGAAGGACCGCAAGCTGGCCATCGAGCGCTTCAAGCAGGGCAGCTCCAAGGTGCTGGTGGCCACTGACGTGGCAGCCCGTGGCCTGGACATCGACGGCCTCGACCTGGTGATCAACTTCGACATGCCACGCAGCGGTGACGAATACGTACACCGCGTGGGCCGTACCGGCCGCGCTGGCGGCGAAGGCCTGGCGATTTCGCTGATTACCCACAACGACTGGAACCTGATGTCGAGCATCGAACGCTACCTCAAGCAGCAGTTCGAGCGCCGGGTGATCAAGGAAGTGAAGGGCACCTACAGCGGGCCGAAGAAGGTCAAGGCTTCGGGCAAGGCGGCCGGCAGCAAGAAGAAAAAGATCGAGAAGAAGTCCGGCGACAAGAAAGCAGCCGCCAAGCGCAAGCCTACTGCCAAGCCGAAGGCCAATGCGCCGCTGGCCAGCGCCGACGGCCTGGCGCCGCTGAAGAAGCGCAAGCCTGCTGCTGAATAAGTAGCTCTCAATGGCCCTATCGCCGGCAAGCCAGCTCGCACAGGAATCACGCTGTATTCAGCATCTGTGATATCCCCGTGGGAGCTTGCTTGCCGGCGATAGGGCCATTGAAGTCAACCCATCACTCAGCCTTCTTCTCCGCCTGCTTCAACTCCTTGATCCGCTGGTCAATCAGCTGACACTTGTCGGGCAAGTCCTTGCTCGCCGTCTCCAAGTCCATCCCCTGAAGCTCGTCATTGATCTCCTTGGCCTTCTGCGGGTTCTGCTCGGTCAGCTGGGTGACCAACCCGGCCAGCTCTTCACGTTTCTGTGTCGCTTCTTCCGGTGTACAGGCCCAGGCGGGCAGGGCGCAGAGCAGGGCGGTGGCGTAGGCAATGGGTAGCAGTAGTTTCATCCTTTCTACCTCCAGCGGTGGCTATGCGCGGTGGAAGGTTGTGGGTGTAGGGAAGTTCAGCGCTCGCGACCAGTGGATCATTTTCATGTTGGAAGTAGTCCGTTTCTGAAATGCCTCCATCCCCCGCTTCACCGTTGAACAGCGCGCCACATGACTCTAGTCTCTAAAGAAAAGAAGGGGACCTGACGTGGGGCCAGAGATCATGACCAAACTATCGAGAACTGACTGGAGCCGGCTGGCTCAACAAGATGACAAGGATATCGACTTGTCAGATATCCCAGAACTGGAGCAGGACTTTTTCCGCCAGGCCGAGCTGCGCGTTCCCGCCGAGCAGGGGGCTACCAGCCCCGAATAAACCGGTTGCAGCGTCAGTACATGCCAGCTCAGCAGAAACTGTGCTGAGCTTTTTCTGACAAGTGTATCGAGATCGGGTATTCCCAAGATCACTGGAAAAGCAGTATGTCAGCCTGCGATGTGAGGACGCGCTGTCATGTCTATACCCAGTGCTTTCATCACGGTCAGGAACGATTTGAGGGTTGGGTTGCCATGCTCGCTGAAAGACCGGTAAAGCTGTTCACGAGACAGGCCGGTTTCTTTTGCCAACTCGCTCATGCCTTTCGCACGTGCTACCACGCCTACAGCTTTGGCGACATAGCTGGCATCACCAGTCTCAAGTGCGTCGGTCATGAACTGCGCGATTGCTTCGGGGGTGGTGAGGTATTCGGCGGGATCGAATTCAGAGAAGGTTTCAGTCATTTTGCATCCTCCACGAACGCAGAATCTGGTGGGCTGCCTTGATGTCTCGTTGTTGGCTGCTTTTATCGCCGCCGCACAAAAGAATGACGAAAGTGCTGCCCGCCTGGTGGAAATACACACGGTAGCCAGGCCCGTAGTGGACCCTGAGTTCACTGACGCCGTGGCCAACCGGTGATACATCGCCAGGTAGGCCCTCCATCAATCGGTTGATCCGAGAAACGATTCGGGTTCTGGCGCTAACGTCCCGGAGCCCGCTCACCCAATGTTTGAAACTGCTGGATTCGATTTTCTTCATCGAGTGAATGTAGTTTATAAACTACAGCTAACGAGCCAGCAAATGGTTTCTGCCTATTGCCGTACCGGTCGCTTCACACCCGCGCTTTCCATCCCTTCATATTTTTCTCGGAACACCGGGCCTCACCAATGAGTCCCACCTGTGTACCCCTTCCGTCCACAGCAGGAGCCCGTAGCCATGAGCATTGCCTACGACTGGGACCTGATCGAACGCTTGCTGCACGAGGTGCAGAACGGCGCCGGTCACAGCTTTACGCCACGCCCCTACGCCGAGCAGCACGCTGCCGCGCTGGCCGCCAAGGGTGAGCCGGTGGGTGACCTGGACCACCTGAAAACCCGTGCCTGCGAGTATGAAAAGCTGCTGTTCGAGCGCGGCTATATCGAAAGCCGGCCTGAAGAAGACGGCGGCAACGGCGAGAACTTCGTGCTGACCGAGCGCGGCTCGCGCCTGATGAGCCTGATCGACAGCAGCATCCCTGGCTTCGAGCACCCGCGCCAGGTGCTGGACGAGCAGGAGGATGCGCTGGACGAGACCACCTTCGAACAGGTGTCGGTGAAAGCGCAGATTGCTTGAGGTCGTTTTGAGGCTGGCAAGGGTGGCCATGGAAACCCGATAATCGGTAGTTCCTGAATGCTGCCGAGCGCTAGCCTATGCCCACGATCACCCCAGAGGCCCGCCCATGAGCGCGGTCCGCAAGAACCCTGACGCCTTTGCCTTCCAGGTAATGCTGGGGCTGTGCCTGATCTGGGGCTGCCAGCAGGTGCTGATCAAGACCGCCGCTGTCGATATCGCCCCGGTGATGCAGGCGGCCCTGCGCAATGGCATCGCCGCCGTGCTGGTAGGCGTAATGCTGTGCTGGCGCGGGGGCTGGGAGCAGGTAGGCAGCACCTGGCGCGCCGGGCTGGTCGCGGGCGGTCTGTTCGGCATCGAGTTCCTGTTCATTGCCGAGGGCCTCAAGCTGACCTCGGCGGCGCATATGTCGGTGTTTCTCTATACGGCGCCAGTCTTCACCGCATTGGGGCTGCATTTCCGGTTACCCAGTGAACGCCTGCGGCTGTTGCAATGGCTGGGGATTCTGCTGGCTTTCGGCGGTATTGCCATGGCCTTTGCCGGTGGCATGTCATTCGAACACATGGATGGCCGCACCCTGTTGGGCGATGCCTTTGGCGTGATCGCCGGGCTGGCCTGGGGGGCGACCACGGTGGTGGTGCGCTGCTCGCGGCTGTCGGAAGCGCCGGCAACCTTGACCCTGTTCTATCAGCTGGCGGTAGGCTTTGCCGGGCTGCTGTTGATTGCCTTGCTCAGTGGGCAGATCGGTGCGGTGTCGCTGACGCCGCTGGCAATGGGTAGCGTGCTGTTTCAGGGGATCGTGGTGTCGTTCGTCAGTTACCTGACCTGGTTCTGGTTGCTGCGCAAATACCTGGCCTCGAACCTGGCGGTGTTTTCCTTTATCACCCCGCTGTTCGGGGTGACCTTTGGCGTATTGCTGCTGGATGAACCGCTGAGCGTGAACTTCGTGGTTGGGGCGTTGATGGTGCTGTTGGGGGTGATCCTGGTGAGTGCCGAGCCATGGGTGAAGAAGCAACTGCGCAAGTTGGTGGGGTAATCGGTTGCCTGTTCTGGCCTCTTCGCGGGCTTGCCCGCGAAGAGGCCAGAACAGGCAACAACAATCAAGATGCAATTGAGGCCTGGCAGGCATTGCCGGCCGGCCTGCTGCGAGCCAGTTGCACCAGCCCGCCAGCCACTGCCAAGCCACCCGCCGCCACCATCAGCGCCGGTTGCAGGCCGCCGCTGTAATGGCTGCTGACCGCCGCCAGCAACGGCCCGCTCAACTGCCCCAGGGCAAAACACGCGGTCAGCAGCCCGGCATTGCGCTGAGTGGCATGCGGCGCCAGCTCCCGCGAGCGTTGCATCACCAGCTGCATGCAGGCCAGGAACGGCCCGCCGCACAGCACCACGCCCAGCGCCAACCCCACACCCCCGCCCATCAGGCAGGCCAGCACACCCAGCCCTTGCAGCCACAGGGTGGCGCTCAGCCATGCCGACGTGTGCCCGCTACGGCGCAGGCTCACCAGCAGCACCCCCAGCGCCGCCGCCAGGCCAAACGCCGGCCAGAACAGGTCGGCCAGCCACTGCCCGCGGAACTGCTGGTTGGCCATTTGCGACAGGAAGGTGGCCGGCAGGATGTAACCCACGCCGTACAGGGCATACACCACCCCCAGGCGGCCAATGCCGACACTGCGGGTAGGGCCCTGGCGAGCCGGCGATGGGGTTGCTGCCACTTGCAGAGCCCGTGGCAGCCAAGGCCGCACGGCCAGCAGCATCAGCAGCGCGGCCACGGCATAGATCAGCCACAGCGCTGCCGAGCCCAGCCCCAGCACATGCGCCACCAGTGCCAGCAGCCCGGTCACGGCAATACCCAGGCCGGGCCCGGCGAACACCAGCGCACCCAGGCGCTGGCGGTTGTGGGCATTGGCCACCTGCTGGCTGAGGCTGGTGATCATCACCAGCACCCAGGCGCTGGCCACGCCCGTGCCAAAGCGCAGCAGCAGGTGTGCCCAGAAGCCATCGGCGGCCCATGAAGCCAGGGTCAGCAGTACGCACAGCCACAACCCACCGTGCAGGCGCAGGCGCACCTGGCCTGGCGAGCGGGCGAACATCGCGTCCACCGCACCGATGAAGTAACCCAGGTAGTTGGCCGCCGCCACCAGCCCGGCGACCGTCAGGTCGAACTGGCCTTCGGCGATCAGCTGCGGCAGTTGCGGGGTGAGGGCGAAACGGCCGATGCCCATGGCCATCATCAGCGCCACGGCGCTGGCCAGCAATTGAATGAGTGGCGACATGACAGGTCTCCTGCACGGATGTAAGCGATGGTTGGCAGGTTAGGGCGGTTTCTTTTTCAATAAAATTGAATAATGATGATCAAGTTGTTCTGTTTTGGAGAATGCCGTGGAGTTCAGCCAGCTACGTATCTTCCAGGCGGTAGCCGAGGAGGGTTCCATTACCCGGGCCGCCGAGCGCATGCATCGGGTGCCGTCAAACTTGTCGACGCGCCTGCGCCAGCTTGAGGAACAACTGGGCGTCGAGCTGTTCCTGCGCGAACGCCAGCGCCTGCAGCTGTCGCCGGCAGGCAAGGTGCTGCTGGACTACGCCAACCGCATGTCGGCCTTGCGCGACGAGGCACTGGCCGCCGTGCGTGGCGGCCAGCCAGCCGGGGATTTTGTGCTGGGGACCATGTACAGCACGGCCGCGACCCACTTGCCGGCGTTGCTGGCGCGTTATCACCAGGCTTACCCGGCAGTTAACCTGCAGGTGCGCGCCGCACCCAGCGGCGAGTTGCTCGAAGGTTTGCTCAGCCACAGCCTGGACGCCGCCCTGGTGGACGGCCCGCTGAACCTGGCCGGGCTGGATGGCGTGCCGTTGTGCGATGAGCAACTGGTGCTGATCACCAGCCCCGAGCACCCGGCGGTGCACAACGCCAAGGATGTAGCGGGCAAGGCGGTGTTCACCTTCCGTCAGGGCTGTTCGTACCGCATGCGCCTGGAGGCCTGGTATGCCCATGCCCATACGCCGATGGGGCGGGTAATGGAGATCGAGTCGTACCAGAGCATGCTGGCGTGCGTGATCGCTGGCGCGGGCGTGGCGATGATGGCCCGGTCGATGCTCGACAGCCTGCCCGGGCGCGACCGGGTAAGGGTGCACCCGCTGCAGGCGCCGTTCGATCAGGCGGTCACTTGGTTGATGTGGCGCCAGGGTATGCGTGGGGCGAATTTGCAGGCGTGGATCGACCTGCAACAAAGCGAAACGAATAACCAGTCGTCGGAATGCGCCGCTACGGCTTGATCCGGGTCAAAATGGCCCTTATCTGTAAGATCAGAGGCATGCGTAGTACAGGACATCGGGCTATGATCTGTATGAAACATCGCAGGATTGATTTGCCGTGAGGCTGACCCGTCAAGGGGGCATTATGAATAAACCACTGTCCAACTGGCTCCACGACCTGGCGGTCGCCTTGGGGCTGATTCCACCACCCTTGCAGCCGGTGCCGATCCCGACTGATGAAGAGCAGCGCAAACGCCAACCGCGTCGTCGCTGATCCTACTGAAGAGCAAGACAAAGGCCGCAGCACCTGGGTGGGTGCAGCGGCCTTTTTGTGTCTGCTTTTTGTGTGTTGTTTGGGGTGGCCTCTTGGGGGTAAACCCCGCTATGTGGCCAGCACAGACAGCCAGGATCTATCAGGCCAGCTTCACCGCCGCCACCGATTTACGCGACACCAGGCTCACCACCACAAAGCTCACCAGGCCAATCGCCAGGCTGTAGTAGATCGGCGTGTTGGCCTCCAGCCCGTCCTTGAACATGAACAGCAGCGCGGTGGCAAAGCCCAGCGAC
The DNA here is from genome assembly GCF_039673335.1 of Pseudomonas sp. TWI929. NCBI lineage: Bacteria > Pseudomonadati > Pseudomonadota > Gammaproteobacteria > Pseudomonadales > Pseudomonadaceae > Pseudomonas > Pseudomonas sp. TWI929. The sequence goes on along the minus strand of NZ_JBDJLK010000035.1, from coordinate 40,340 downwards.
ATGCTGGCAATGGCCCCGGCGGTGGTTGCACGTTTCCAGAAGATGGCGCCAATCAGCGGGATCAGCATGCCGCCAACCAGCAGGTTGTAGGCCAGGGTCAGGGCATTGATCACATCGTTAACCATCAGCGCGATGCCCAGCACCACCAGGCCGGTGAGCAGGGTGAACAGGCGGCTCATACCCAGGCTCGACTGCTTGCCGCCACGCAGCTTGGGCAGCAGGTCTTCGGTCACGGTAGTCGAGGCAGCCAGCAGGCCGGCGCTGGCAGTGGACATCATGGCCGCCAGGGCAGCCGCCATCAGCAGGCCACGGATGCCATCGGGCAGGGTGGTCTTGATCATTTCGGCAAAGGCGTTGTTCGGGTTGGCCAGGTCGGGCATCAACACGTGTGCCGCCATGCCGATGGTGGCGCAGGCCAGGCCGTACAGCACGCAGTACACACCGGCGGTGGTGCCGGCACGCTGGCAAACCTTTTCGTCACGGGCAGTGAACACCCGCTGCCAGATGTCCTGGCCGATGAGGATGCCGAAGAAGTAGATCAGGAAGTAGGTGATGATGGTGTCCCAGCCGATGGTGGTCAGCTGGAAGCTGGCCGCCGGCAGTTTGGCCACCAGGGTGTCCCAGCCACCGGCCTTGTACAGGCATACCGGCAGCAGGATGAACATCAGGCCCACGGTCTTGATCACGAACTGGACGATGTCGGTCAGGGTCAGCGACCACATGCCGCCAATGGTCGAGTACAGCACCACCACACCGCCGCCGAGCAGCAGCGAAGCCCAGAATGGCAGGTCCAGCAGTACCTGCAATACGGTGGCCATGGCCAGGGTCGAGGTCACGCCGATCATCAGCGCGTAAGCCAGCATGATCACGGCGCTGGCCTGGCGTGCGGTCGGGTTGTAGCGCTGCTCCAGCACCTGGGTCACGGTGAAGATGCGCAGGCGCAGCAACGGCTTGGCCAGGAACAGGTTGATGGCGATGATGCCCAGGCCCAGCGCTGCGCACAGCCAGAAGCCAGAGATGCCGTGGACGTAGCCCAGGCGCACGGTGCCGACAGTGGAAGCGCCACCTAGCACGGTGGTGGCCATGGTGCCCATGTACAGAACCGGGCCGAGGTTGCGCCCGGCTACCAGGTAGTCTTCATGGGTTTTCGCGCGCCGCATGCCATACCAGCCAAGCCCGAGCATGCCGGCGGTATAGATCATTACAACAATGATGTCCAAGGCCATTGGGGGTCTCCCGATTATCTTTATTATGGCGAGATCGACCACGCGGGCGGGTTCACGGCGCCCGGCGGTCTTGTCGTGTGTTGGCGGGCCTCTATGGCCCTCCCTCATGGCTCCTGCCGGGGTACGTTCTAGAGACTTGCACTAACCGTCCTGTGGGAGCGGGCGTGCCCGCGAACAAGGGTGCAGCCCTTGCCTGCACAGATGTAGTAAGTGCCGGCCCCTTCGCGGGCATGCCCGCTCCCACAGGGGAAGGTGTCGCAATCGGTTAGCGGCGGACTACACCTGGCAGCACGCAGAGCATCTCGAACAGCAGGTTGGCACCGAGCAGCGAGGTGTTGCCGGTGGTGTCGTAAGGCGGGGAGACTTCGACAAGGTCACAGCCGATCAGGTCCAGGCCGTGGCAGCCGCGGATGATCTCCATTGCCTGGATGGTGGTCAAGCCACCGATTTCCGGGGTGCCGGTGCCGGGCGCCCAGGCCGGGTCGATGCCGTCGATGTCGAACGACAGGTACACCGGGCCGCCGCCGACCTTTTCCCGCACTTCGGCCATCAGCGGCTCCAGCGATTTGTGCCAGCACTCTTCGGCCTGCACCACGCGGAAGCCCTGGCGGCGGCTCCAGTTGAAGTCGTCGGCGGTGTAGCCCTGGGCGCGCAGGCCAATCTGCACCACGCGGTCGCAATCGAGCAGGCCTTCTTCCACGGCGCGGCGGAAGGTAGTGCCGTGGGCGATCTTCTCGCCGAACATGTGGTCGTTGACGTCGGCGTGGGCGTCGATGTGCACCAGGCCGATCTTGCCGTGCTTCTTGTGCAGCGCGCGCAGGATAGGCAGGGTGATGGTGTGGTCGCCACCCAGGGTCATCGGGATGACGTTGTGCTCGACGATTTCGTCGTAGGCCTCTTCGATGATGCGCACGGCGTCCAGCAGGTTGAAGGTGTTGATCGCCACGTCACCGATATCGGCCACCGACAGCGAGTCGAACGGGGCGGCACCGGTGGCCATGTTGTACGGGCGGATCATCACCGATTCGGCGCGGATCTGCCGTGGGCCGAAGCGGGTGCCGGAGCGCAGCGAGGTGCCGATGTCCAGCGGCACGCCGATGAAGGCAGCATCCAGGCCTTTGGCGCTTTGCAGGTGGGGCAGACGGAGCATGGTGGCGATGCCGCCGAAACGCGGCATTTCGTTGCCGCCCAGTGGTTGGTGGAGAGTCTTGTCCACGGTGGGCCTCATCAGTCGGTCGATTGTTCTGTTTGTTCGAACCTGTGCCGCCGCGCGCCTTTAAACTGTGCTTTTGCCGGCGGGCAGGGACATTTCGGCCAAGTCTGCTCAAGGTAGTGCCGAGGAAGAATCGCTACCGACAAATACTTAGTTCAGGAATTTCTGAACTAAAGGCCGGCATAGCGGTTAGACTGCGCGCACATACTGTTGCGGAACCGTTGCACCATGGCCTCGACCTTGCCCGACCTGAAACTGCTGCGCATCTTCATCAGCGTGGTGCGCCACCAGGGCTTCGCCAACGCCCAGCGCGAGCTGAACCTGTCGACCTCGGCCATCAGCACCTACATGAGCCAGCTCGAGGGCGCCCTGGGTATCGTGCTGTGCCACCGCGGCCGCGGTGGTTTCAGCCTGACCAGCAAGGGCGAACTGTTCCACCAGGAGACCCTGCGCCTGCTGGCCGAACTGGATGGCTTCGAGCAGTATGCCGCCGCCCTCAAGGGCGAGTTGCGCGGCACCCTCAACCTCGGGGTGATCGACTCCACGGTCGGTGACCGCGCCCTGCCACTGGCCGAGGCCATCGGCGCCTACAGCCAGGAACACCCGGCGGTGCACCTGCACCTGTCGGTGTCCAGCCCCTACGAGTTGCAACTGGGCGTGCAGGACAACCGCCTGGACTTGGCCATTGGCGCGTTTTCCTCGCGCATGAGCGGCCTGCTGTACCAGCCGTTGTACCGCGAACAGCATTGGCTGTACTGCAGCAGCCGCCACCCGTTGTATACCGAGCGGCGCATCCCCGAGCAGGTGGTGACCCAGCAGCGCATGGTCGGGCGCGGCTACTGGAGCCAGGCCGAGCTGGCCCGACATGGCTTCAAGCACAGCGCGGCGACTGTGGAGAGTATGGAAGCGCAACTGATCCTGATCCTTTCCGGGGCCTATATCGGCTACCTGCCCGAACACTACGCCCAGGCCTGGGTCGACAAGGGCGATTTGCGCGTGCTGTCGCCGTCGACCTTCGGTTACCAGGCGCCGTTCTCGCTGATCATCCGCCGTGGGCGCAGCCGCGAGCCCCTGATCCAGACCTTCCGCGACCTGCTGAAAAGCCAGCTCAACGTGGGCTGAGTTGCGACGCATTCATGCATTCCGTCGGGCGGCGCTAAATTCCGGCAAAAGCTGACCGCTAACCTGATAGCGCTCTGCTACATATCAACTTGCGCTGATGATTTTCCCTCATTTCATCCTGCAAGGATCGCCCAAGATGCGCATGAATTTGCCCGTCACTGAGCACGAAAGAACTTTCTCCCGCGATCAACGCCTGATCTCCACCACCGATATCAACAGCCGCATCACCTACTGCAACGACGCCTTCGTGGCGATCAGCGGGTTTACCTACGATGAGCTGGTCGGCCAGCCCCACAACCTGGTGCGCCACCCGGACATGCCGCCAGCAGTGTTCGGCCATATGTGGGAAACCATCAAGCAGGGCAAACCGTGGATGGGCGTGGTCAAGAACCGGGCGAAGAACGGCGATTATTACTGGGTCAGTGCCTATGTCACGGCGATCTACGAGCAAGGCCGCATCAGCGGCTACGAGTCGGTGCGCTCGGTGCCCACGCGCGAGCAGATCCGCCGTGCCGAGGCGTTGTACGCGCGCTTGCGCGATGGCCGCACCCCGGTGCCGTGGGCGGCACGCCTGGGGCATGGCCTGGGGCACGGCTGGCCGCTGATCGGTGCGGGGCTGCTGTCGGCGGCGGGCTACCTGTGGCTGCCGCCTTACGCGGCGCTCGGGGTGCTGATGGCCAGCCAGCTGCTGGCCTGGTACCTGGTCGAGCACCGGCAGAGCCGGGCCATTCGGCGCACGTTGGCCGAGCACCCCAAGGCTTTCACCAGCCCGCTGGTGGCGCTGACCTATAGTGACAACCCTGGCCTGCAAGGCCAGCTCGACCTGTCGATCATCAGTGAAGAAGCGCGCCTGCAAACGGCCCTGACCCGGCTGGTGGATGCCGGGGTTGGGGTGAAGTCGCGGGCGGCACAGTCGTCCGACTTGTCCGATGCCCAGGCGCAGATGCTAGACCGCCAGCGCAGCGAGACCGACCAGTCGGCCGCGGCCATTGCGCAGATGGCGGCGACGATCCAGCAGGTCACCCATAACGTGCAGAGTACGGCGCATGCCGCGGGTGATGCTGACCAGTTGGCGCAGCAGGGCAGTGAACTGGCGCTGCAGAGCCTGAAAGCCATGGGCAGCATGAGCGATGCGGTGAGTGACATCGGCCAGGCGGTGAATGCCCTGGCCGAGCAGACCCAGTCGATTGGTAGCGTGGTCGATGTGATTACCTCGATTGCCGAGCAAACCAACCTGCTGGCGCTCAACGCTGCGATTGAGGCGGCGCGCGCCGGTGAGCAGGGGCGCGGGTTTGCGGTGGTGGCGGATGAAGTGCGTTCCCTGGCCCGGCGTACCCGAGCCTCGACCGAAGAGATTCACCAGATCATCGCCTCATTGCGCGCCGGGGCAGAGCGAGCGGTGAGCACCGCCAACCGTGGCGAGCAGATCTCGCGGGACAGCGTGCACAGTGTCGAGGCGGTGCAAGCGGCGTTGACCGGGATTGCCCAGGCGGTCAGCCGCATTACCGGCATGAGCCAGCAGATGGCGACGGCGTCGGAGCAGCAGAGCCATGTGGCCGAAGACATCAACCAGCAGATCGTGAGGATTGCCCAGCTGTGCGACCAGAGTGCCGGGCAGGCGCGGCAAGGGGCGGAAATCAGCCAGGACCTGGAGCGCATGGCGGAGTACCTGCATAGCCTGGCGGAGCGGTTCAATCGCTGAAATCGCAGGGGGCCGCCTCGCGGCCCGATCGCGACACAAGGCCCGCAGAGCGGGCCCATGATCTGTGGCAAAATTGTCCCGCCAAGGAGACCCCCATGCCCAGACCCCGTTGCGAGCGCTGCCAGCGCCCGCTCGATCATTGCCTCTGCCCACTGATCCCCGCGCTCGACAGCCGCACCCGTGTGATCTTGCTGCAGCACCCCAGTGAAACCGCCCACGCGCTCAATACCGCGCGCCTGGCTGCCCTTGGGCTGAATAATGCAGAGCTGCGGATAGGTGAGGTGTTCACTGACCTGGAGCACTTGCTGGCCATGCCTGGCTACCGCCCGGTACTGCTGTTCCCGGGTGATGATGCTCAGGTGCTGACGGCCTATGGTGAGGCCGACGACAAGCCCTTGCTGCTGATAGTGCCCGACGGCACCTGGCGCAAGGCGCGCAAGTTGCTGTACCTGAACCCGATGCTGGAGGCATTGCCACGGGTGACGCTGGGTCAAGTGGCAGCTTCACGCTATCGCTTGCGCAAAGCACCGGAGGCGGGGGCGTTGTCGACCATCGAGGCGGTGGTGGGGGCGCTGAATGCGCTGGAGCAACCGGCCTGTTTCGATGCGCTGCTGACGCCGTTCGAAGCGTTGATCGAGGGGCAGATCAGGGCCATGGGCGAGGAGACGTTCCAGCGTAACCATGGCACCGAGTAAGGGCAGGGGGCTGCTGCGCAGCCCATCGCGACACAAGGCCGCTCCCACAGGGATCGCGCAGGCTTTTCAAATTTTGAGCAAGACAGTTGCTCCCACAAGGGATTGCGGTTTCCTGTGGGAGCGGCCTTGTGTCGCGATAGGGCCGCAAAGCGGCCCCGGCAATCCAAAGCCGATCAACGCATATCAGGCAAATGCGCTTCGGTGCGTACCTCGGTAGTCGCCAGCGCTTCCGGCGGCAGCGAAATACGTTGCTTGCTCAGCAGCTCACCCATGGTCGCCAGCACGCGGTAGCGTGAGAACTCCTCGGTGTAACGCACTTCGGTGTAGCGGCGGTCGGCGTTGTACAGCTCGTTCTCACTGTCGAGCACGTCCAGCAGGGTACGCTGGCCCAGGCCGAACTGGTCCTGGTAGGCCGCACGCACACGCTTGGTGGTTTCGGCGTATTCACGCGCGGTTGGCAGCTGCTTGCTGGCGTTGTTCATGGCGTTCCACGCCAGGCTCAGGTTCTCGGTCAGCTCGCGCAGGGCGTTGTTGCGGATGTCCAGGGCCTGGTTGATCTTGTGTGCGTCGGACTGCAGGCGGGCCTTGTCACTGCCGCCGCGGAACAGGTTGTAGTTCATCTCAACGCCGGCTTGCCAGTCGTTGTTGTTGTGACCTTTCTCGCCGCCGGTGTTGTTGTTGGCACCGGTGGCCAGGATGGCGTCGAAGCGCGGGTAGAAGGTCGACTTGCCAACTTCGTATTGCTGCTCGGCAGCGTTCACGTCAGCCTGGGCCGACTTGATGTACGGGTTGTTCTGGCGCATGCCGTCGCGGGCTTCGTCGAGGGTGCCGGGCACTTCGCCCTTGATCGATTGCGGGCTTTCCAGTTCGTCCGGCATGCGGCCGATGACGCTGAAGAAGTTGGCCTCGGCATCGGCCAGGTCGACTTCGGCGGTGTCCAGGTTGTTTTCCGCCAAGGCGCGACGTGCGCGGGACTGGTCAAGGTCAGCGGTGCTGCCGACGCCGCGCTCGTTGCGCAGGCCGATCTGGTCGTTGACCCGCAGGTGAGCTTGCAGGTTGTTCTTGGCCAGGGTTACCAGTTCACGGCGCTTGAGCACTTCCAGGTATACCTCGACCGCACGCAGGGCGACATCCTGGGCAACGGCCTGGGTGTAGTAGGCGCGGGAGGTGGAAACCGCTTCGGTGCGGCCCACTTCGTTCGAAGTGTTGAAGCCGTCGAAGATCATCTGCCGCAGGCGCAGTTCGGACTGGGTGTAGTTGAGGGTTTCCTTGCTGTGGTTACCCTCGGCGCGAGTGGTGGTGTTGTCCGAACGCTGGCGGCCATAGCCAGCAACCAGGTCCACGGAAGGGTAGTAGCCACCACGCGCAAATTTCACATCTTCATCAGCCGACAGCTTGCTGTTGCGGTTGGAGCTGACTTGCGGGTGGTAGTCCACGGCGTTCTGGACGGCCTCGGTGATCGACATCGCCTGAACGTTGGCACTCGCCAGGGCCAACAGTAATGCACTGGTGATGGGGTTCAAAACGCGCATGGTACATCTCCCTGATCCTGGAATTTATCCTGCTTTTCGCCAAAAAAATGACGATAAAAATTATCGCGTATAGTGTTGCAGGTTTTTAACAACACAGCTAAGTACATTCAATGCGATAGATAAGAAGATTTATTCATATCAAATTGCCATATAAGACTGATATTGTCTAATGTGGTTGGGTTAAATCACCGGAAATGTGTGCGGCAATGGCCATGAAAGCCAATGGACACAAGGCTTGCGCGCAGTTTCAGAACGAATTCAGATAAATAAAATCGCACTTAGGCGAAATTGATATTTGGCGACAATATATTGTCACTTTGGCTTTTGCAGGGTTTTCTGTTTGAGGATGTACAGGCTCACCAGCACGGCACTGGTCAACATGAAGGTGCGTGCCCAGAACAGTGGGACCAGGTAGCACGACAGACTAATGCTGGCCCACATCAGGCCGATGGCATAGACCTTGCCCTTGAGGGGGATGCCCTCACCACTGAGGTAGTCGCGTATCCATGGCCCGAGTTTGGGGTGATGGACCAGCCAGTGGTGAAAGCGCGGCGAGCTGCGGGCAAAGCAGGCCGCCGCCAATAGCAGGAACGGGGTGGTGGGCAATACCGGCAGGAATATCCCCAACACCCCTAACGCGACGCTGAGCCAGCCGGTGGCCAGCAGCAGGTAGCGCACAGGCGAATCAGTGGTGGCGTGGCTTGAGCAGCGCCGGTTTCTCGTCAGGGGCGTGCAGCAGCAGGAACAGCGCGGTCAGCGCTTCGGGGATCTGCACGATCATGTCGTCCTGCAGGTTGGCGTTGCTGGCGATGTCGGCGAACTCTGGTTGTTCGTCAAACAGGCCCGAGCCGACCATGATCGGCAGCAGCATCTCGCTGACTTCTTCCTCGGCGTTCTCGAACCAGGCCTCTTCACGCAGGAACACGCCTTCCATGAAGCCGATGCACCAGCCGCGCAGGTCGGAGTCGTCCGGCTCGTCGGTCAGGTCGAGGTCGCACGGCAGTTCGAATTCGTCGTCACTGGCCAGCTGGCGGGCGATGTGCGCCTTGAGCGCCACCAGGGTGGCCTCGATTTCAGTGCGCTGGGCTTCGCTGGCGTAGTGCGGCTCTTCGGCAAACAGGGCGTCGATCCACTCGCGCTCAGGCACGTCCTCGGCGTTGATGGAGAGGGCAGTGAGGTAGCCGTGGGCGGCGACATAGTCCAGCGCTTCTTCGTGCAGCTCGTCGGCGTCGAGGAAGGCTTGCAGGCGGGTCAGTTGCTCGGCGAAGGACATTACAGGGCTACCTTGGGGAATAAACGATAACGAATTCTAGCACCTTGCAGCGGCAGCGGGGGAAAGGGAACGTCTATCGCCGTGGTGCCCTGCGCGGGGCGGGGCTGCGGTATACTCCGCGATTTTTCATCCAGGGGCAGGCTTTGCCAGCTGCCTGGCAAAAACCGCTTACGCATTCGGCGTGTGCGGGGCGGGTTTTTCGTCCAGCCTGTATCCAGGATGGTACGGCGATTTGTGGAGTTGCACATGCTCGAACAGGCTCAGCGCGTTCTCAAGGACATCTTCGGTTACGACAGTTTCCGAGGGCGCCAGGCAGCGATCATCGAATGCGTGGCCAATGGCGGCGATGCCCTGGTGCTGATGCCAACCGGTGGCGGCAAGTCGTTGTGTTTCCAGGTGCCGGGGCTGCTGCGCCCGGGGCTGACGGTGGTGGTCTCGCCACTGATTGCGCTGATGGACGACCAGGTTGCCACGCTCGACGAACTGGGCGTGCCGGCCGCCGCGCTGAACTCCACGCTGACGGCGGAGCAGCAGCGTGACCTGGCCGGGCGCCTGCGCCGTGGCGAAGTGAAGATGCTGTACCTGGCGCCAGAGCGTCTGGTGCAACCGCGCATGCTCGACTTCCTGCGCGACCTGGACATCTCGCTATTCGCCATCGACGAGGCCCACTGCGTGTCGCAATGGGGCCATGACTTCCGCCCCGAATACCTGCAGCTGGGGCAGCTGGCCGAGTTGTTCCCGCATGTGCCGCGCATCGCCCTGACCGCCACCGCCGACATGCGCACCCGCGAAGAGATCGTCCAGCGCCTTCACCTGCAAGGTGCCGAGCGCTTCCTGTCGAGCTTCGACCGGCCCAACATCTTCTACCGCATCGTGCCCAAGGAGGCGCCGCGCAAGCAGCTGATGGCCTTCCTTGGCGAGCGCCGCGGCAACGCCGGCATCGTCTACTGCCTGTCGCGCAAGAAGGTCGACGAAACCGCCGCCTTCCTCTGCGAGCAGGGCTTCCCGGCGCTGCCGTACCATGCCGGCCTGGCCGCCGAGACCCGTGCGGCCAACCAGCACCGTTTCCTCAATGAGGAAGGGCTGATCATGGTCGCCACCATTGCCTTCGGCATGGGCATCGACAAGCCCAACGTGCGCTTCGTTGCCCACCTCGACCTGCCCAAGTCGCTTGAGGCCTATTACCAGGAAACCGGCCGTGCCGGCCGTGATGGCTTGCCGTCCGATGCCTGGATGGCCTACGGCCTGCAGGACATGGTGATGCTCAAGCAGATGCTGCAGAACTCTGAAGGGGACGAGCGCCACAAGCGCATCGAGCAGCACAAGCTCGACGCCATGCTGGCCTTGTGCGAAGAAACCCGCTGCCGCCGCCAGTCGTTGCTGGCCTATTTCGACGAAACCCTCGAGCAGCCCTGTGGGCACTGCGATAACTGTGTCGACAAGATCCAGACCTGGGACGCCACCGAGCCGGCTCGCCAGGCGCTGTCGGCGGTGTTCCGCACTGGCCAGCGCTATGGCGTCGGTCACCTGGTCGACGTGCTGCTGGGCAAGGACACCGAGAAGGTGCGCAATTTCGGCCACGAGAAGCTTTCGGTATTTGGCGTTGGCAAAGGCCTGGCCGAGGTCGAGTGGCGTTCGCTGTTCCGCCAGCTGGTGGCGCGCGGCCTGGTGGACATTGACCTGGAAGGCTACGGCGGCCTGCGCCTGTCCGACAGCTGCCGGCCGCTGCTGCGTGGCGAGGTGGCCCTGCAGCTGCGCCGCGATCTCAAGCCGCAGACTACCGCCAAGACCTCGTCGTCCAGTGGTGGCAGCCCGGCCAGCCAGCTGGTGCGTGCCGAAGAGCGCGAACTGTGGGAAGCGCTGCGCACCCTGCGGCGCAAGCTGGCCGAGGAGCACAGCGTGCCGCCCTACGTCATCTTCCCCGATTCGACCCTGCTGGAAATGCTGCGCAGCCAGCCGGTCAGCCTCAGCGACATGGCCCAGGTCAGCGGCGTGGGCGCGCGCAAGCTGGAGCGCTATGGCCAGGCATTCCTCGAAGTGCTCAACAACAGTGGCGGCACCGACGAGGCGCCGAAAGTGGTGCTGGACCTGCGCCACGAGCTGGTCAGCCTGGCCCGCGCCGGCATGACCCCGGCGCAGATCGCCGGGCAGCTCAACTGCAGCGAGAAGAACGTCTACAGCCTGTTGGCCGAGGCACTGGGCCGCCAGGAGTTGAGCCTGGACCAGGCCCTGGACCTGCCGGAAGACCTGCTGATGGAAGTGCAGGACGCCTTCCTCGATGGCGAGGGCGAGCTGCCCCCGGTGTCGGCCATTGCGCCGCTGTTCGGGGCGCGGGTGCCGGAGGGTGTGCTGTATTGCGTGCGGGCGGCGTTGGCGGCCGAGTTCGAGTTGTAATCAGCGGCGGGACCGAGGGCAGAACCGCCATCTGCTGACCCTTGTCATGCTTTTTGACGATTATCGAACGTTCGACGGTGCCCGAGCCTTGCCTCGTGGGGCCGGGCATGGTTAGCTGCCTAATAATTAGATCTATTCAATGAGTTGCTTATGCCCCTGACCGACAACCAACACCGTTTCGGCATGCAGCTGGCCCAGATGTCCCGGGGTTGGCGTGCCGAACTGGACCGCCGCCTGGCCGGGCTCAACCTGTCCCAGGCGCGCTGGCTGGTGTTGCTGCACCTGGCCCGTTTTGAAGAAGCCCCCACCCAGCGTGAGCTGGCCCAGAGTGTGGGCGTCGAAGGCCCGACCCTGGCGCGTTTGCTCGACAGCCTGGAGGCGCAAGGCCTGGTACGGCGGCAGGCGGTTCTGGAAGACCGGCGGGCGAAGAAGATTGTGCTGTGCCCGCCGGCCAAGCCGCTGATCGAGCAGATCGAAACCATCGCCAACCAACTGCGGATCGAGCTGTTTACCGGGGTGGATGAGGCCGACCTGCAGGTGTGCATGCGGGTGCATGCCAAGATCCTGGCCAACCTCGAGAAATCCTGAGGACCATTGGGGCCGCTTTGCGGCCCATCCGACCGGTCCGGCGCCCCGGCAATCTAGAAGGTATGCCCCAGGTTCAGGTACACCGCCTGCTCATGCGCACTGTTGGCGCCATAACTCAGGTTCAACGGCCCTAACGGCGTCTCCAGCCCGAGGAAGATGCTTGCAGCATTGATGTAGCCACTGTCAAACTCGTTGTCGTTGTTCCACGCCCGCCCACGCTCCAGCGAGCCGCCGATGTACAGCGGGAAGTCCAGCGGGACATAGGCCCGCGGCGTCAGCCGGCGATAGTAGACCACGCGCATCAGGCTCACGTTCTGCCCCGACACCGAGTCCTGGCGGAAGCCTGACAGCTCACGCGCCCCACCCAGCACGAAACTTGACGTCACCACTTCGGTGTCGTCCAGCGTGCGCCCGTAGCGCCCGCCCAGCACGAAGGTGTTCGGTCCGCTGCTAAGGGCCTTGTCCAGGTTGAACATCCACTGCCGGTAGTCCTGGTCGGAATCCAGTGACTTGTCGTACTTGCGCAAGGTCAGGCCGATGTCCTCGCCACGGTGTGGGAAGTACACGTTGTCGAGGGTGTCGAACGAATACTTCAGCTCGTAGAAGCCTTCGTTGAAACTGACGCTGGGCAGGTCCTGGTCGCCAATGCGCACCTCGGCCTCACCCCAGGCCTTGCCCACGCCCAGGCGCACTTCGCCGTTGGTGCCGATCTGCCGGCCCACGTTCAGGCCAAAACCGTAGCGTTCCAGGCGGTACTCGGCTACGGGGTCGTTGTCCAGGGTGGCCTCGATGTTCTGCGAGCTGAAGTCCAGGTACGGCGCGATGAAGTAGCGCGAACCCACGTCCAGTGGCTGATAGAACTCGCTGTACAGCTCCTGCTGGTCGCCGATCTGGCCACGGGTCAGCCACTCTGCACCCAGGCTGTTGATGCCATTGACCCGGTAGCTGGCACCCAGGTTGAAAGCGCTGTCGCCGCGCAGGTCGTCCGATAGGTTCAGGCCCAGGCGCAGGTAGTCGGTGCCGCCGCGTCGGCCGCGGGCGTTGATCACCAGGGTGTTGTCGTCGCCCTTGTGCACCACGCGGTACTGCACCCGGTCGAAGTAGTCCAGGCCGTACAGCGTGCCCATGTCGGTCTGCAGGCGGTCCAGCTCCAGCGGGGCATCGATCGGCTGGCGGATGTACGAGCGGATGACATCGTCGCTGACCTTGGAGTCGTTCTCGATCCTGATTGCAGTGATTGTCGGCGTGCGCTGGCGCGGCGAACGGGCCACGGCCAGGCTGCTGTCGCCTTCGGGCTGGCGCAGGCCAGCAAGGCGCGAGTCGAGCAGGCGGGTAGCATGGTAGCCGGCGTCGATCATTTCCCGGGCACGGCCAAAATCAGTCACGCCGAAGGTATTCAGTGGCGGTTGGATGAGGATGTCGTCACTGTGCAGGCTGGCCAGTTGTTCTTCCGAGTTGCGCCGGGTCATCAGGGTGATCGACTGGTTGAGTACGTCGACCACCGTGGCCAGTTGCTTGCGGTCACGCAGCGGGGTGCCGATGTCGACCACGATGGCCAGGTCCACACCCATTTCGCGGGCCACGTCCACCGGGATGTTGTCGACCATACCGCCGTCCACCAGCAGGCGGCCATCCAGCTCGACCGGGGCGAACACCGCGGGGATCGACATGCTGGCGCGGATTACCTGGGGCAGGTGGCCGCGACGGAACACAACCTTTTCGCCACTGGCGATGTCGGTGGCCACGGCGCGGAAGGGGATGGGCAGCTTGTCGAAGTCACGGGTGTCGGCGGTGTGCGCCAGCTTGCTTTCCAGCAGCAGCGCCAGGTTCTGGCCCTGGATCACCCCCAGCGGCAGGCCCAGGCTGCCGTCGTCGCGAAAGCTGAGCTTCTGCTTGACCAGGAAGTCACGGTCATCCTGCTTGCGCCGAAATGGCACGTCCTTGCGTGGCGGAGCATCGGACAGCGCCTGTTGCCAGTCGAGGGTGGTGGCGAGCTTTTCCAGCTCTTCGACACTGTAGCCCGAGGCATAAAGCCCGCCGACTACCGCGCCCATGCTGGTGCCGGCGATGGCGTCGATGCGCACACCCTGTTCCTCCAGCGCCTTGAGCACACCGATGTGGGCCAGGCCACGGGCCGCGCCGCCAGACAGCACCAGGCCGACCTTGGGCCTGGCCGGCTCGGCGGCGATTGCCGTGAGGGAGGTGAGGGCAAGCAGAAAACAGAACAGCAAACGGTGCATCGTGAGTCTCAAACCGTGGGCTAAAGACCGCTAGTATAAGCGGCCCCTAACCTGGAGATGCTTCACCATGGCCGACAGCAAACCGGAAATCGTCATCACTTATTGCACGCAGTGCCAGTGGCTGCTGCGTGCTGCCTGGCTGGCCCAGGAACTGCTCAGCACCTTCGCCGACGACCTTGGCCGGGTAGCGCTGGAGCCTGGCACCGGTGGCATCTTCCGCATCACCTGCAATGGTGTGCAGATCTGGGAGCGCAAGGCCGACGGTGGCTTCCCCGAGGCCAAGGTGCTGAAGCAGCGGGTGCGCGACCAGATCGACCCACAGCGTGACCTTGGCCACAACGACCGCTGAATCAGGCGCCCTCGGCCAGTGGCCGCTGCTTGGGCGGTTGCTCAGCGGCCAGGCGACTGGACAGCACGATGGCGAAGATGATCAGCGCGCCACCCAGCAGCATGCGCAGGGTCGGGGTTTCGGCGAACACCGCCCAGGCCACGGCAATGCCGTAGACCGGCTCCATGGCGAACACCACGGCGGCAGTGCGCGCCTTGATCACTGCCAGGCTGGCGACGAACAGGCTGTGCGCCACACCGGTGCAGAAGATGCCGAGCAGGGCGATCCACAGCCAGTCCATGGTCGCGACGCCGGCCAGGCCAGGGGCTGCGAACGGCAGCAGGCACAGGCCGACCACCAGGTTCTGCCACAGCGCCGCCTGTACCGCCGGCAGGCGGCCGGAGCCGGCACGGTTGGTGAGTGACAGCAGCGAGAACAGCAGCCCCGAGAGCAGTGCCCAGAGCAGGCCGCCGGTAGCTTCGCTGGCCAGGTCGAATGCCGGTGTGACCAGCACCAGGCCGACGCTGACCAACAGCACCAGTACGGCCTCGTTGCGGCGGATGCGTTCGCGGAACAGCAGGCCTTCAAGAATTACGGTAAAGGCCGGGAAGCTGGCGAAGCCGAGGGTGGCGATGGCTACGCCGCCGACTTTGACGGCGATGAAGAAACTGACCCAGTGGCCGGCCAGCAGCACCCCGCCGAGCAGCAGGCGGCGCACGTCCTGGCCGCTCAGGCGTTGCCAGCCCGGGCCGGCCAGGCTGGCGAACAGGGCCAGGGCGATGACCGCGAAGGCGGCGCGGCCGAACACGATGATCGCCGGGCTGGCACTGGCGGCCAGCTTGCCGAAGACGCCGGTCAGGCCGAAGAACAGTGCGCCAATGTGCAGGGCGCCGAGGGCGGAGCGGTGGTTCATGGAGGGTCCTTGCTCAAGATCTCTACTGGCTGTACCGGCCTCTTCGCGGGTATTGCACAACCTTCAGGTCAGCGAAAACCCTGTGGGAGCGGGTTTACCCGCGAAGAGGCCAGCGCAGGCAAAGTGTAAAGGCTCAGGCAAACAAGTTCTGTCGCCAGTCTGCTGTCAATTGTCGCCAGGCTCTCGCCGCAAAGCCAAAGGCGTACAGCCAAACGCCCGCAACATCGCCGCCGAAAACGCACTCTGCGAGCTGTACCCCACTTGCGCCGCAATCTCACCCATCGGCAGCAGGGTCTGCACCACCAGCCGGCGCGCCTTGAGCAAGCGCCGCTGGCGAATGTAGTCCATCGGCGTCATCCCGCATTCTGCGGTAAAGCGCGCATGCAACCGGGCACTGGACAGCCCGGCAATGCGCGCCAGGTCGGCGACCTGCAGCGGGTAGGCGGCATGTTGCTCGATATGCGCATCGAACGCGGCATAGGGCAGGCGCTGGCTGGCGCGGACGCTGGCAGCTGCCGTGGGGTTCAGGCTGGCGAGCAGCAGCGCCGCGCCTTGCCTGGCAATCAGCGGGTCGTTAATGGGGCTGGCCGCCAGCCAGTCCACCAGCTGCTGCTGGCGGTCATCCAGGCCCAGGGCGGCGGGGTGGTCAAGCAGGCGGCGGCTGGCATCGGCATGTTCGCCCAACTGCTCGCGCAACCAGTGTTCCCCAGGTACATCGAGCACCAGGCAATCGCTGCCGCCATCGCTGGCGCAGGTGTGGTGAGCACCGGCCGGCACCACGATCAACCCTTGCCGATCGACCCCGGCGCCATGCCCCTGTACCTCGAACTCCAGGCGGCCGCGCAGGCCGAACACCAGTTGCGGGTGTTCGTGGCTGTGGGCGATCAGGCTGTCGCGGTAATGGCGCAGCGAGAGGATCGGGCCAGTGGTCATGGGAGGGTCCTCGCGAGGCAGGCAGGTATTGTGCCTCAATCCAGGCAGCCCATCACTCGTAACTGTTTTGCCACCGCACTGTCATCCGCGCCTGCCAGTCTCCAGCAAACTGCGCCGGAGCCTGCCCATGACCCATGCCGAACTGTCCCGTCCCTCGCGCAAACAGCGCGTGCGTACCCTGTGGATCTCCGATGTGCACCTGGGCACCCGTGACTGCCAGGCCGAACACCTGTCGCAGTTCCTCAAGGGCTACCAGGCCGACCGCGTGTATCTGGTGGGCGACATCATCGATGGCTGGAAGCTGCGCGGCGGGATCTACTGGCCGCAGGCCCACACCAACGTGATCCGCCGCCTGCTGACCATGAGCAAACGCGGCACCGAGGTGATCTATGTCACCGGCAACCATGACGAATTCCTGCGGCGCTACTCCAAACTGATCCTGGGCAACATCCAGTTGGTGGACGAGGCCGAGCACCTGACCGCCGATGGTCGCCGCCTGCTGGTGATCCATGGCGACCAGTTCGACGTGATTACCCGGTACCACCGCTGGCTGGCGTTCCTGGGGGACCGTGCCTATGAGTTCACCCTGGTGCTCAACCGTTGGCTGAACCACTGGCGTGCCCGCTACGGCTATGGCTACTGGTCGCTTTCGGCCTACCTCAAGCACAAGGTCAAGGGGGCGGTGAACTTCATCAGCGACTTCGAGGATGCGATTGGCCACGAATGCACCCGCCGCGGCTTTCATGGGGTGGTCTGTGGGCACATCCACCATGCCGAGATCCGCAAGGTGGGGGAGGTGGAGTACCTTAACTGCGGGGATTGGGTGGAGTCATGCACGGCGCTGATCGAGCACTGGGATGGCACGATTGAGCTGTACCGGCTGGCGGAGGCGCAGGCGCGTGAAGCGCAGGCAGCAGCGGCGGTGCGTGAGCTGGCGTAAAGCTTGAGGGTCATGGGGCTGCTTCGCAGCCCCACAATCTACAGGCTGATCTTGCCCAGCAGGATATCGCGGAACATCACGAAATCCCCGATCAGGCTATACAGCGGATGGGTAAAGGTCGCTGGCCGGTTCTTTTCAAAAAAGAAATGCCCGACCCAGGCGAAGCCGTAGCCGAACACGGGCAAGGTCAGCAGTAGCCACCATTTGCCACTGCCGATGGTATAGGCCAGCAGGGCAATCACCAGGCTAGTGCCGACAAAGTGCAGCCGGCGGCAGGTGGGGTTGCTGTGCTCCCCCAGGTAGTAAGGATAGAACTCGGCAAAACTGCGAAACTGCGCTGTGCGGTTCATGGCAGTGCTCCAAGGTGGATACTTTTGGACAAGATGTACGGCGTGGAGCCTGATTCGAGTCTAGAGTGACTGGCAGGACCTACCAGTGACAATAGGCGCCAATTGAGTATCCTTGGGGTTCACCGCAGGAGCGGTCAGCATAAGAGCCTGTCATGAGCGAAAGAACCACGTCAGCCAGCTGGACATCAGGGATTGTGAAGGCGCTTGAGCTGGAGGGGCTCGATTGCCCTGCCATGTTCAAGCAGCTGGGGCTGGACTTCGCAGCCCTTGACGACCCCGACGCGCGCTTTTCCCAGGACTCCATGACCCGGCTCTGGCAATTGGCGGTGGAGTTGTCGGGCAACGAGGCCATCGGCCTGAACATGGCGCGGGTGGTGCGCCCGGCATCGTTCCATGTGGTGGGCTATGCGCTGATGTCCAGCCGCACCCTGGCCGAGGGTTTCGAGCGCCTGGTACGTTACCAGCGCATCATTGCCGAAAGCTCAGACCTGAGCTTCGTTCTTGGGCCCGAGGGCTACTCATTGATTCTGACCGTGCACGGCGATCATCTGCCGCCGACCCGGCACAGCGCCGAAGCGTCGCTGGCTTGCGCGTTGTCACTGTGCAAATGGCTAAGCGGGCGGCCGGTGCAGCCGCGGCGGGTGCTGGTGCAGGGGCCACAGCCGAAGAACATCGAGCCCTACAAGACTGCCTTCCATTCGCCGCTGGTGTTCGGTGCGCCGCATGATGCGCTGCTGTTCGAACGGGCCGACATGGAGGCGCCGCTGCCGACGGCCAACGAGGCCATGGCGGTGCTGCACGACCGTTTTGCCGGGGAGTACCTGGCACGTTTTTCCGAAAGCCGGGTCACCCACCGCGTGCGCCAGGTGCTGTGCCGCATTCTGCCGCAAGGGGAGCCCAAGCGCGAAACCCTGGCCCAGGCGCTGCACTTGTCGCAGCGCACCTTGCAGCGGCGGCTGCAGGAAGAGGGCACCAGCTTCCAGACCTTGCTTGACGACACCCGCCGCGAGCTGGCCGAACAGTACCTGGCCCAGCCGGGCATGACCCTGCTGGAAACCGCCTACCTGTTGGGCTTTGCCGACCCCAGCAACTTCTTCCGGGCGTTCCGCCGCTGGTTCGATACCACGCCCAGCGAGTACCGCGCCCGCCTGGGCGCGGAAGCCGATGTGCTCAGTGACGCCAGAACGCCGGCATACACAGCACCAGCACCGTAATGATTTCCAGTCGACCGAGCAGCATGCCGGCCGCGAGAATCCACTTGGCCGCGTCTGGCAGCGTGGCGTAGTTCCCCGAAGGGCCGATCACTTCACCCAGGCCCGGGCCCACACCCGAAACCGTGCCGGCGGCACCGGTCAATGCGGTCATCCAGTCTACGCCAAGCAACGACAGCAGCAGGGCCATGACGCAGATGGTGATGGCGAAGAAGAACGAGAACGTCAGGATCGAGCGCACGATCTCTTCGTCGAGGCGGTGGCCGTTGTATTTCTGCTTGATCACCGCACGCGGGTGGATCAACTGGTTGAGGCTGGCCTTGAGCAGGATGTAGGCCACCTGGAAGCGGAAGATCTTGATACCGCCCGCGGTCGAGCCTGAGCAGCCGCCAACGAAGCCCAGGTAGAAGAACAGCATCAGCGAGAAGTTGCCCCACAGGCTGTAGTCGCCCAGGGCGAAACCGGTTGTGGTGACCACCGAGGTCACGTTCAGCGCCACGTGGCGCAGCGCGTCGAGCCAGTGCAGGCTGGTGGTGTACCAGTACCAGGTGCCCAGTACCAGCCAGGTCACCACCAGCATGCCTAGCAGCCCTTGTACCTGCTGGTCACGAATGAGTGCCTTGCGGTTGCCGCGCAGGGTTGCCACGTACAGCGTAAAGGGCAAGCTGCCAAGGATCATCACCACCACCGCGACCCAGTGCACGGCCGGGATGTCCCACTTGGCCAGTGACTGGTCCGACGTCGAGAAGCCGCCAGTAGAGATCGCCGACATGGCATGGTTGATTGCATCGAACGGGCTCATGCCGGCCCACCAGAAGGCCAGCGAGCCCAATATCGAGAAGCCGACGTAAACCCCCACGATCGACTTGGCGACCATGTGCGAGCGCGGCATGACCTTTTCCGAACGGTCGGACGATTCGGTCTGGAACAGGCGCATGCCACCGATGCGCAGCAGCGGCAGGATCGCTACCGCCATGGCGATGAAGCCGATACCGCCGAGCCAGTGCAGCATCGAGCGCCACATCAGGATGCCCGGCGACATGTTATCGAGCCCGCTAAGCACGGTAGCACCGGTGGCGGTGATGCCCGACATGCTTTCGAAGAAGGCGTCGGTGTAGCTGATGTGCTGGGTCAGCAGGAACGGCAGGGCGGCGAACACGCACACCACCAGCCAGCTGCTGACGGTGAGCAGGTACATGTCACGCGGGCGCAGGTGCACATGCTCGGGGCGGCCCTGGACCACCAGGGCCAGGCCGGCGATGAAAGTGATCAGGCTCGACCAGAGGAACGACGGCATGTCACCGGTGCGCTCGAAGACCACCAGGGTTGCCATGGGCACGGCCATACCGACGGCGAGGGTAATCAGGAAGATGCCGATGATGAAACCAATTATCCTTAAGGTCGGCAACGCCATGTGATCTGCTCTGACTCGAAACGGAAGGGCGCCATTCTACCTATGGGTCTGGTGATGTAAACGCTAGAATGGCCGCACATTTACCTGCCAGGAGGGTAGCCGATGGAGGCTCTCGACGCATTGCTCAACCGTGTATCCGTGCCACGCCTGACCGACCCGGCGCCCAATGCCGCCCAGCGCGAGGCGTTGTTCCAGGCCGCCTTGCGGGCCCCGGACCATGGCCAGCTGCGGCCGTGGCGGTTTCTGACCATCGAAGGCCAGGGCCGCGACAAACTGGGTGAGCTGTTCGCCGAAGCGCTGCAGCACAAGGGCGATGCCAGCCAGGCTGCACTGGACAAGGCCCGTGCCATGCCGTTGCGGGCGCCGTTGCTGATCGTGGTGGTGGCTAAACTGCAAGACCACTTCAAGGTACCCAAGTCCGAGCAGCGCCTGGCGGCGGGCTGTGCGGCGCACGGTATTTTGATTGCTGCGCATGCGCAGGGGATCGGTGCGGTGTGGCGCACTGGTGACATGGCCTTTGATGCCCATGTGCACAAGGGGCTGGGGCTGGCCGAGAACGAGGAATTGATCGGCTACCTGTACGTCGGCACGCCGCTGGCCGAGCCGCGCACGGCGCCGATTCTGGAAACCGCCGATTTTGTCAGTGGTTGGGGTGAGTAACGCAGCCTTGGGCTGATTGCTGTATCAAGGCACCCGGCCCTTTCGCGGGTAAACCCGCTCCCACAAGGTACTGTGCAAGGATTGAAACCTGCGCCGCACCTGTGGGAGCGGGTTTACCCGCGAAGAGGCCGGGTGCCTTTACATCACATCAACTGCCTGCCGCTTCAGCCAAGGGCAACTCCAGCCTGGCGACAAACCCACCCTGTGGATGATTGTCCAGCACCAGGCTGCCGCCATGGCGCTCCGCCGCCTTGCGCGCAATCGCCAGCCCCAGCCCATGCCCCGGCGCTTCCTGCCCCGGCGCGCGGAAGAACGGTTCACCCAACTGCGCCAGGTGCTCTGCGGGCGCCCCCGGCCCATGGTCACGTACACTGATCACGATCAGCTCCTGCTCACGCACGGCGCTGACCTCGACTGGCTGGCCCACCGGGTTGAAGCGCAGGGCGTTGCGCAGCAGGTTATCCACGGCGCGCTCGATCAGCGTTGGCCAGCCCTGCAAGGTCAACCCCGGCTGCGCCTCCAGGCGCACGTCCTGCTCGGGCGCGCTGAGCAGGGCGTCCTTGCGCACGCTGCCGAGCAGGGCATTGAGGTCGACCGGCTCGGCATGGGCCTGTTCGGCATCCACCCGGGCCAGGGCGAGGATTTCGCTGATCAGGGCTTCCAGGCGGTCGCATTCGCGGGTCAGGCGTGGCCACAGGCCCTCGCGCTGCTCGGGCCCGGCGCGCTCGGCCAGGGCCAGGGCAATGCGCAGCCTGGCCAGCGGCGAGCGCAGCTCATGGGACACGTCGCGCAGCAACTGGCGCTGGCTGCCGATGGTGCTTTGCAGGCGCGACCCCATCTTGTTGAAGTCCTTGGCCAGTACGCCGAACTCGTCGCGCCGCGCCGCCAGCCGCGCCAGGCTGTTCTGCTGGTAGGTGGTCTGGCCAAGGTCATGCACGGCGCTGCGCAGGCGGCTTAGCGGGCGGGTGATGGACAGCGTCACCAGCAGGCTGAACAGGGTCAGCACTACCAGCGCAATACCCAAGGCACTCAGCGGCCACAGCAGGCTTTCGCGGTGCCAGGCATCCAGCGCGGGATGGGGGATGCGGTAGATCAGCAGGTAGGTTTCGCCGGTGTCGGGGCTTGTGTATTCCTCGGTCAGCCGGCGCCACGGCAGGCGCCGCTCGTCATTGTGCTGGCGTGCCTCGAAGGCCGCCGCACGGCGCGGGAAGGTGCCGGGCACCACCGCTTCGCCACTGTCGTCGAGCACCTGCACGTCGATCTTGTAGCGGTCTTTGCGCCGCTCAAGGAAGTGCTGTGCCGATTCCAGGCCTTCCTGTTCGTAGTGCTTGGCCCACTTGCTGGCCAGGGTATTCAGGCCTGGGTGGCGGCTGAGGATCCAGGCGTCCTGATTGAGCATGTGGCCGAGCAGGATCGACAGGCCGGCGACCAGGGTGATGGCCAACCAGAAACTGGCCAGGATGCGCCAGAACAGTGAACGCAAGTGCACCTCCTAAACGGGAAAAGCCCGGCCCGCACATAGGCGGGCCGGGCATTGGGCGGACAGCTTACTGGGCCTTGGTGCCTTTTTCAGCTTTCCAGGCCTGGAACTCCTGCCACTCGGCTTTCTGTGCGGCGCGTTCCTTTTGCAGTTCGTCGAACTTCTTCTGCTGGTCAGGCTTGAGCAGGTTGCGCACCGCGCTGTCGGTCTTGTCGCGGTTGGCCTGCAGTTCGTCCTTCATGGCCTTCTGGTCGGCGGCCGGCAGCTTGGACAGGTAGCGCTCGGTGATGTCGCGGCGCTGTTTCATCTGCTCGCCCATCAGCTTGCCGATCTGCTGGCGCTGGTCGCGGCTCAGGTCCAGTTGGTGGAAAGGCGCATCACCGCGATGATGCGGGCCGTCGTGACGCTGGCCGCCGTCAGGCATGGCCATGGCCACGGTCGGCAGGGCGGCGGCAAACATCAGGGCGATAAGGGTCTTGCGCATGGTGTCTCTCCTTTCATAGGCCGGTGGTTACCGGATGAGCACAGTCTAGGGAGATCACCGTCAAGCGCAGTCAGCGGATGGTAAAGGCTCGGTAAAGATGTTCAGAGGCAGTAGTAATAGCCACGGCTGCGCAGCGCCACGATGCGTGGCCGGCCATCGGCGTGCGGGCCGATCTTCTTGCGCAGGTTGCTGACATGCATGTCCAGGCTGCGGTCGTACAGGGTCAGTTTGCGGCCCAGGCCGATCTGCGCCAGTTCCTGCTTGTCCAGCGGCTCGCCGGGCTGGCGCAGCAGGGCCTCGAGAATGCGGCTTTCGGAGAGGGTCAGGGTCATTTCGCGGCCATCGATGCTGGCCACGCCGCGTGCCGGGCTGTAGACCAGGTCGCCCAGCTCCACCTGGCTAGTGGTGGCAGTGGGGTGGCTGCGGCGCAGTACCGCGCGCAGGCGGGCGGTGAGTTCACGCGGGTCGCAGGGTTTGGCCAGGTAGTCGTCGGCGCCCAGTTCCAGGCCGAGGATGCGGTCCAGCGGCTCGCCGCGGGCCGACAGCATCAGCACCGGCAACTCGGCATGCTCGCTGCGCAACTGCTTGAGCAGTTCCAGGCCACTGCCGTCGGGCAGCATCACGTCCAGCACCACCGCAGCGGGGGCGTGCTCGGCCAGGGCCTGGCGTGCGCTCTGGCCATCGTGGCAGGCCCGGACGGAAAACCCTTCCTGGGTCAGCCAGCTGCCGAGCAGCTCGCACAGTTCCTGGTCATCATCAATCAGTAACAGCTCGCTCATGACTCACTCAATTCAACCATTGACGGCGGCTATTCGGCCCGCCAGTGGCAAAGATACCGCAGACTGATGGCAACAGTATAACTGCCAGTACTGCGTCGGGGGGGGGGGGGGGGGGGGCCGCCCGGACACCCCCCCCCACGACGCGAAAAGCGGGCCTGGTGGGGTGGGTGGCGGGGGGGGGGGGCCCCCCCCCCCCCCCGACGCAGTCTCAGCTCAAGGCAGCACTTGCTTGAACGGCTTGACCACAACCTTGTCGTACACGCCCGCAGCAATGTACGGGTCGGCATCGGCCCAGGCCTGCGCCGCAGCCAGCGAATCGAACTCGGCAACGATCAGGCTACCGCTGAAACCCGCTTCGCCCGGGTCATTGCTGTCGATGGCCGGGTGCGGGCCGGCCAGCACCACGCGGCCTTCGGCCTTGAGCTGTTGCAGGCGTTCGATGTGCGCCGGGCGGGCAGCCAGGCGCTTTTCCAGGGAGTTTGCGACGTCGCTGGCGATAATGGCGTAGAGCATGTCAATCCTTGGGTTTGGAGGTAGAAGGGTCGTCGTGCAGGTGGCGCGACAGGTAAACACCTTGCGCCACCAGGAAGATAACGGTCATGCCCAGGCTGCCGAACACCTTGAAGTCCACCCAGAAGTCCTGGAAGGTGAAGGCGACAAACAGGTTGGCCGCACCGCAGAACAGGAAAAAGCCGATCCAGGCCAGGTTCAGGCGCGACCAGACGGCATCGGGCAGGCTCAGGGCATGGCCCATGATGCGCTTGATCAGCACCCGGTCGCCGATGAAGTGGCTGCCGGCGAAGCCCAGGGCGAACAGCCAGTTCACCACCGGCGCCTTCCACTTGAGGAAGGTTTCGCTGTGGAAGGTCAGGGTCAGGCCGCCAAACACCAGGCAGGCCACCAGGGTAAGCCACTGGCCCTTTTCCAGCTTGCGCTGGCGCAGGAACAGAGCGCCGTACACCACCAGCGAGCTGATGATCAGCATGGCCGTGGCGCTGTAGATACCGCCGAATTCGAAGCTGTGACCGGCGACTTCCATGGGGCGCGGGTCGAGCTTGTAGACGATGAAGAACAGCAGCAGCGGGATGAAATCGATGAATTGTTTCACAATGGCAGCCAGAATCGGGATGTGACGGCATAATAACAAACATCGATTCCAGCGAAAGCGCTCCTCCATGAATGTTGATCTGCACTGTCACAGCACGGCCTCCGACGGCGCCCTTTCGCCGTCGGTACTGGTTGCCCGGGCCCATGAGCACGGGGTGCAAACGTTGGCACTGACCGACCATGACACCATCGAAGGCCTGCCCGAAGCGCGCCAGGCCTGCGTTGAACGGGGCATGCGCTGGGTCAGCGGGGTGGAGCTGTCGTGCACCTGGGGTGGCGCGACCATCCATGTGCTGGGCTATGACTTCCCACTCGACGCGCCGCCATTGCTGGCAGCGATTGAAGCACTGCACCGTGGCCGCTGGCTGCGCGCCGAAGAAATCGACAAACGGCTGGCGGCCAAGGGCATGCCCGGTACCCTCGAAGGCGCCCGCGCCGTGCAGCATGAGCTGGGCGACAGCGGCAACGCCCCGGCGCGCCCGCATTTTGCCGAGTACCTGGTGCGCGCCGGGCACGTCAAGGACCGCGGCGAGGCGTTTCGCAAGTGGCTGGGAGCCGGCAAGCTGGGCGACGTCAAGCAGCACTGGCCGACCCTCGACGAAACCGTCGCCACCCTGCGCCAGTCCAACGCATGGGTGAGCCTGGCGCATCCGATGCACTACGACCTGACCCGCAGCAAGCGCAGAAGGCTGATTGCCGACTATATTCAGGCAGGCGGGCAGGCGCTTGAAGTGGTCAACGGGATGATGCCGGCCGAGCAGGTGGGCACGATGTCCATCCTTACCCGTGAGTTCGGCCTGCTGGCAAGTGCTGGCAGTGACTTCCACGGCCCCGGCACCTGGGGTGAGATCGGTGCCTACCGGCCATTGCCCGAGGACCTGCCACCTCTGTGGCGCCGATTCAGCCATGAACAGCCTTTGGCGGTATGAACAGGACGACTACGTGAGCCAATTTTTCCAGATTCATGCGGAGAATCCGCAGGCGCGCCTGATCAAACAGGCCGTCGAGATCATCCGCAAGGGTGGCGTGGTGGTGTATCCGACCGACTCGGCCTACGCCCTGGGTTGCCAGATCGGCAACAAGACGGCAATCGAGCGGGTGCGGCGCCTGCGCGGCCTGGACAAGACCCACAATTTCACCTTGATGTGCTGCGACATGTCGCAGCTGGGCCTGTATGCCAAGGTCGACACTGGCACCTTCCGCTTGCTCAAGGCCCATGTGCCCGGGCCTTACACCTTTATCCTCAATGGCACCCGGGAGGTACCGCGCCTGTTGCTGCACGAGAAGCGCCGCACCATCGGCCTGCGCGTGCCAGACCACGCCATTACCTTGGCCTTGCTGGCCGAACTGGGCGAGCCGCTGATGAGCGTCAGCCTGATCCTGCCCGGTGACGACGAGCCGATGACCGACCCTTACGAGATCCGTGAGCGCCTGGAACACCACGTCGACCTGGTGATCGACGGTGGTTTTGGCGACCTCAAGGCGTCGACCATCATCGATCTTTCCGGCGACGAGCCGGAGCTGATCCGCGAAGGCTGCGGCGACCCCACGCCGTTCCTGGTCAGCGCGTGAACCTGGTGGAAACGCCCGAGGCACCGGCTGAACAGGTCGACTTGCCTCGGCAGCTGCAACTGGCCTTGGTCTACGGCGAAGCCCTGACCGAAATGCCGCTGGACCTGTACATCCCGCCGGACGCCCTGGAAGTCATCCTCGAAGCCTTCGAAGGCCCGCTGGACCTGTTGTTGTACCTGATCCGCAAGCAGAACATCGACATCCTCGACATCCCCGTGGCGGAAATCACCCGCCAGTACATGGGCTACGTGGAGCTGATGAAAAGCGTGCGCCTGGAGCTGGCCGCCGAATACCTGGTGATGGCTGCCATGCTCGCCGAGATCAAGTCGCGCATGCTGCTGCCGCGCTCGGCCGAGGTCGAGGAAGAGGAGGGCGACCCGCGCGCCGAATTGATCCGGCGGTTGCAGGAGTACGAGCGTTTCAAGGCCGCTGCCGAAGGCATCGATGAGTTGCCGCGTGTCGGCCGCGATGTCGTGGTACCGCGCCTGGAAGCGCCTCAGGCCAAGGTGCGCAAGCTGTTGCCACAGGTCAGCCTGGAAGAATTGTTGATGTCCATGGCCGAGGTAATGCGCCGCAACGACCTGTTCGAAAGCCACCAGATTACCCGCGAGACCCTGTCCACCCGCGAGCGCATGAGCCAGGTGCTGGAACGCCTCAAGGGCGGTGCTTTCGTACCGTTTGTCGAGCTGTTTACCGCCGAGGAGGGCAAGCTGGGCGTGGTGGTGACCTTCATGGCGATTCTCGAGCTGGTGAAGGAGTCGCTGATCGAACTGGTGCAAAATGAACCTTTCGCCGCCATTCACGTGCGGCTTCGCCCGGCGCTAGTTGAAGAACCTGATGAATTTGAATGAACCCCGCGACCTGGCGTCGCTGATCGAAGCCTTCTTGCTGGCTTCGGGCAAGCCGCAATCCCTGGAGCGCCTGTACGAGCTGTTCGAAGAGGCCGAACGCCCGGAACCCACGGTGTTCAAGCAGGCCCTGGAAGTACTGGGCAAGTCGTGCAGCGGCCGTGCTTTCGAACTCAAGGAAGTGGCCAGCGGGTACCGCCTGCAGATCCGCGAGGACTATGCCCCCTGGGTAGGGCGCTTGTGGGAAGAACGCCCGCAGCGCTACTCACGGGCGCTGCTCGAAACCCTGGCCCTGATCGCCTATCGCCAGCCGATCACCCGTGGCGAGATCGAGGATGTGCGGGGCGTGGCGGTGAACAGCAACATCATCAAGACCATGATGGAGCGCGAGTGGATACGTGTGGTCGGCTACCGCGAAGTGCCCGGGCGCCCGGCGATGTTCGCCACTACCAAGGCGTTTCTCGACCATTTCAACCTCAAGAGCCTCGATGAGCTGCCGGCTTTGGCCGAGTTGCGCGAGATGGAACCCGAACCGCTGCTTGATCCGGATGATGCGCCAGTGCCGGCGCACCTGCAGGCCTTGGCCGATGCCAGCCTTGGGGAAGAGGAGGAAGTCGCGGAGCCGAAGGAGGAGACCAGCTTCCGTAGCCTGTTGGTGGAGCTGGATGCCATGGAGGAGGGGCTTAAGACTGACTTTGATGATTTGCGTGAAGAAGAGCCTGAGGTTTCTGTGGAAGAAGAGGGCAAGTTACAGCCCTGATTCTTCTGTCGCCTATACAGGGAAACCATAGGTTCTGAAGGTAGCGCGGTACCTGTAGGAGCGGGTTTACCCGCGAAGAGGCCGGCACTGCCAATACACCACCATTAGGCAGAAATCCCTCGCAAAGCCTACAAAACCCTCTACCCTGCAGTGCGTTCCCTCACCGAACCGCGTATGATGCGCGGCCTTTTGGCGCGCTCGTCGCCAAAAAACCTATTTCATTCCTACACCGGGAGGTGCCCAGATGAGTGAGCAAGACCTGCAAGATACCGAAATCACCCCGCCATCCGGCGAAAAGCTGCAGAAAGTGCTGGCACGCATTGGCGTGGGCTCGCGCCGTGACGTCGAGGCCTGGATCAGCCAGGGCCGCATCAAGGTCAACGGCGTCGAGGCTACCCTCGGCCAGCGTGTCGACCTGCACGACGCCATTGCCGTGGACGGCAAGCTGATCAAGCGCGAAGAGGCCGCCGAGGCCACCCGCCGGGTGATCATGTACAACAAGCCCGATGGCGAAATCTGCACCCGTGACGACCCGGAAGGCCGCCCGACCGTGTTCGACCGCCTGCCACGGCCGAAAGAAGGCCGCTGGATCAACATCGGCCGCCTCGACATCAACACCACCGGCCTGCTGCTGTTCACCACCGACGGTGAACTGGCCAACCGCCTGATGCACCCATCCTACGAGATGGACCGTGAGTACGCGGTACGTGTGCGTGGTGAAGTCGACGACGAGATGATCGAACGCCTGAAGGCCGGCGTGATGCTGGAAGACGGCCCGGCCAAGTTCACCGACATCCAGAAGGCACCGGGGGGCGAAGGCTTCAACCACTGGTACCACTGCGTGGTGATGGAAGGCCGTAACCGTGAGGTGCGTCGCCTGTGGGAGTCCCAGGGCATGGTGGTCAGCCGCCTGAAGCGCGTGCGTTTCGGCCCGGTGTTCCTCAACTCCGACCTGCCGATGGGCCGCTGGCGTGAAATGACCCAGGGCGAAATCGACATCCTGGCCGCCGAAGTGGGCCTGCAGCCGGTTGCGCTGCCAGCCCTGAAGCTCAAGGCCAAGGACAAGATGGAGCGCCTGCAGCGCAAGTCGACCCGCCCGCTGGGCCGTGGCGAGCGCGTGCGCAACCTGCGCCCGGCCCACGAAGGTGCCGCTGCTGGCGAACGCCCTGCGCGTCAGCCGCGTGAAGAAGCCCCGCGCAAGGGCAGCCGCGGCAGCGCCGTGGCCGAGCGCCCGAGCGAGATGCGCAAGCGCCCGGGCAAACCTGAAGGTGACAAGCCGGCAGGCCGTGGCCGCGGCAAGCCGCGTGGCTGATGGGCCCGTGTGGTAATCAGGAAACCAGCCTTCGGGCTGGTTTTTTTATGCCTGTGAGAATTTGGGGCTGCTGCGCAGCCCATCGCGACACAAGGCCGCTCCTACAGCTACCACGTCAATTTCCGGTGTTGTGCGGTCCCTGTAGGAGCGGCCTTGTGTCGCGATGGGCCGCAAAGCGGCCCCAAGATATTGAACCAAAAGAATTTTTCGGACGACTGGCAAGTTCCCGAACCACTATGTAAAGAAATTTATACAAATCTGGCCGATTTCAGTCCCAATTTCAGAACAAGCCCAATCCTGTAAATAAACCTTGCCGCTGCCCAAGCGCAAAAGCCGCCGCCCCGGTGCTGCCCACCCTTGCCCAAACCCCCGCCCCACGGTGTTATAGCCGCCATTGCCGTGTGCAAGAGCCCGTCCAAAGAGCCTGGCTGACAAAACAACAAATGGAGGCGCCATGTACGCCGATCACTCCGCCTTTCAAGGCCCATACCACAGGATCGCTGCGTTTTTTCCAGATGGAAGGACGCAACGCGTTGACGCCTGCGCGCTTGCAGGGGTATACAGTGCGCCGCGTTTTACCTGTGACCCCTTTGCGTACCGCGCACTCTTGATCACGCCTGGTTGATCCGCCCCGGCGGCACCCTCGGTCAAGAAACCCAAGGTAACCACCTTGCCCATTCCGCTGCGCCACGAGCGCGGTGGGTCCGATTCCGTCACAGATAAAAACAATGCAGGTGACTTCGTTCATGAGTGGACAAAACATGCATTCAGGCGAGCTCAAGCGGGGCCTGAAGAACCGCCATATCCAGTTGATCGCCCTCGGCGGCGCGATTGGTACCGGTCTGTTCCTTGGCTCGGCAGGCGTGATGAAATCCGCCGGCCCGTCGATGATCCTTGGCTACGCCATCTGCGGTTTCATCGCCTTCATGATCATGCGCCAGCTTGGCGAAATGATCGTCGAAGAGCCGGTGGCCGGCTCGTTCAGCCATTTCGCCCACACCTACTGGGGTGGTTTCGCCGGCTTCCTGTCGGGCTGGAACTGCTGGGTGCTGTACATCCTGGTGGGCATGTCGGAGCTTTCGGCGGTTGGCAAGTATGTTCACTACTGGTGGCCGGAGATTCCTACCTGGGTCACGGCAGCCGCGTTCTTCGTGCTGATCAACGCCATCAACCTGATGAACGTGAAGTTCTTCGGTGAAGCCGAATTCTGGTTCGCCATCATCAAGGTCGTGGCCATCGTCAGCATGATCGGCCTGGGTGCCTACCTGCTGACCAGCGGCAGCGGCGGCCCGGAAGCTACCGTAGCCAACCTGTGGTCGCATGGCGGCTTCTTCCCGAACGGTGTCAGCGGGCTGGTAATGGCCTTGGCCTTCATCATGTTCTCCTTCGGTGGCCTGGAAATGCTCGGCTTCACCGCCGCCGAGGCCGACAAGCCGAAGACCGTGATCCCCAAGGCGATCAACCAGGTCATCTACCGCATCCTGATCTTCTATGTTGGTGCCCTGGTGGTGCTGCTGTCGCTGACCCCATGGGACAACCTGGTCGCCAGCATCGACGCCTCGGGTGGCAGCTATGGCAGCAGCCCGTTCGTGCAGGTGTTCTCGCTGCTGGGCAGTGACGTGGCCGCCAACCTGCTGAACTTCGTGGTCCTGACTGCGGCGCTGTCGGTGTACAACAGTGGCACCTACTGCAACGCCCGCATGCTGCTGGGCATGGCCGAGCAGGGCGATGCCCCGGCGTCGCTGGCCAAGGTCGACAAGCGTGGTGTGCCAGTGCGTTCGATCCTGGTGTCGGCTGCCGTGACCTTCGTTGCCGTGCTGCTCAACTACCTGATGCCGCAGAACGCCCTGGAGCTGCTGATGTCGCTGGTAGTGGCGACCCTGGTGATCAACTGGGCGATGATCAGCTACTCGCACCTGAAGTTCCGCCAGCACCTGGACCGTACCGGCCAGAAGCCGCTGTTCAAGGCGCTGTGGTACCCGTACGGCAACTACGTGGTGCTGGCCTTCGTGGTGCTGATCCTTGGCATCATGCTGATGATCCCGGGCATCCAGGTTTCGGTGTATGCAATCCCGGTGTGGCTGTTTGCGATGTTCGTGATCTACATGGTCAAGCCGCGGCGCAAGATGAATGCCGGTGGGGCTGCTGGTACTGTGGCCAAGTAAGGCGCTGTAACTAGTATGCAGAAACCCGAAGTCAGGTGACTGGCTTCGGGTTTTTTGTTGCCTGCTTGGGCCCTATCGCCGGCAAGCCAGCTCCCACAGGTACAGCGCAGCCCTCAAGATCGGTGCGGTCGGTGTGGGAGCTGGCTTGCCGGCGATAGGGTCGGGACAGGGTTCAGATCTGCTCCAGCAACCAGCTCCTGAATGCCCGCAACGAAGGCAAGGCCTCATTCCTGGGCGGGTAGATCAGGTAATAACTGCGCTGGCTGGCAAACGCCCCCCCCGGGCTGTACAGCTCACCCTTGGCCAGTTCCTCCTCCACCAGTATGCGCGGTACCAGCCCGATACCAATGCCGGCCCGCACCGCCTGGATCAGATGCGAGGTCAGCTCGAAGCTCGGCCCCAAACGCATCGCCCGGTGCGCCAGGCTGTGGTGGGAGAACCATTCACCCCAGGCATGCGGGTTGTTGGCCACGTTGAGCAGCACTTCTTCACTGATTCGCGCCGGGCTCCAGCCCTGGCTGTCGACGCCAGCCTCCGGCGGCAAAATCACCACCAGCTCTTCGGCATGCAGGCGATGGCAGATCAGCCCCGGCAGGTCGTGGCTGGCCACGCCAATAGCAGCGTCAATCTCGCTGGTGTCGAAATTGATGGCTTCGATGCGTGAATGAATGTGCACCAGCATGCCCGGGTGGGCGCTGTAGAACGCATGCAGCCGCGGCAGCAGCCATTTCGAGCCGAACGTGGGCAGGGTGGCCAGGCGCAAGGTGCCAACCCCCGACTGATAGGCCAACGCCTGCAGGGTAGCGCTGCGGATACGCCCCAGCGCCTCGCTGAGCTCGCGCTGGTACAGGCGGCCGACATCGGTCAACTGCACCTGGCGCCCCTCGCGGCGGAACAGGGTCAGGCCCAGTTGCTGCTCCAGCGCCTGTACCTGGCGGCTGACCGCACTCTGGGTCAGCGACAGTTCGGCGGCGGCGCGGGTGTAGCTTTCATGCCGGGCGGCGGCCTCGAATGCCAGCAGCAACGACATGGACGGTGTCAGGTGGCGGTAATTCATTCATAAAAGTCATTGATAGCGGCAGGATTATCCGTTTGCCCCTGAAGCCAAACTACAGGAACATTGGCCTATACGTCATCCCTGCATGCTTGACCCATGCCGGAGCGACAGGAATCCCGTGAATTAGCCAATATCAAGAGGCCATCCTTCGATGATCGCCCAGCTGCCGACCGTTGCACCAAGCGCCAACTACCCCGAATTCCTCGAAGCCCTGCGTAACAGCGGCTTCCGTGGCCAGATCAGTGCCGACTACGCTACCCGCACGGTACTGGCCACCGACAACTCGATCTACCAGCGCTTGCCGCAAGCGGCAGTATTCCCGCTGGACGCCGACGATGTGGCACGGGTCGCCACGCTGATGGCCGAGCCGCGCTTCCAGCAGGTCAAGCTGACCCCACGCGGCGGCGGCACCGGCACCAACGGCCAGTCGCTGACCGACGGTATCGTCGTCGACCTGTCGCGGCACATGAACAACATCCTCGAAATCAACGTCGAGGAGCGCTGGGTGCGGGTGCAGGCCGGTACCGTCAAGGACCAGCTCAACGCTGCGCTCAAGCCGCACGGGCTGTTCTTCGCCCCTGAGCTGTCCACCTCCAACCGCGCCACGGTCGGCGGCATGATCAACACCGACGCCAGCGGCCAGGGCAGCTGCACCTATGGCAAGACCCGCGACCATGTGCTGGAGCTGCACAGCGTGCTGCTCGGTGGCGAGCGCCTGCACAGCCTGCCAATCGACGATGCTGCGCTGGAGCAGGCATGCGCCGCGCCTGGCCGGGTTGGCGAGGTGTACCGCATGGCCCGGGAGATCCAGGAAACCCAGGCCGAACTGATCGAAACCACCTTCCCCAAGCTCAACCGTTGCCTGACCGGCTACGACCTGGCGCATTTGCGCGACGAGCAAGGGCGCTTCAACCTCAACAGCGTGCTGTGCGGTGCCGAGGGCTCGCTGGGCTACGTGGTCGAAGCCAAGCTCAATGTGCTGCCGATCCCCAAGTACGCGGTGCTGGTCAACGTGCGCTACACCAGCTTCATGGATGCCCTGCGTGACGCCAATGCGCTGATGGCGCACAAGCCGCTGTCGATCGAGACGGTCGACTCCAAGGTGCTGATGCTAGCGATGAAGGACATCGTCTGGCACAGCGTTGCCGAATACTTCCCGGCCGACCCCGAGCGCCCGACCCTGGGCATCAACCTGGTGGAGTTCTGCGGCGACGAGCCGGCCGAGGTCAATGCCAAGGTACAGGCCTTTGTCGAACACCTGCAGGCGGACACCAGTGTCGAGCGCCTTGGGCATACCTTGGCTGAAGGCGCCGAGGCCGTGACCCGTGTCTATGTCATGCGCAAGCGTTCGGTTGGCCTACTGGGCAACGTAGAGGGCGAAGTGCGCCCGCAGCCGTTCGTTGAAGATACCGCGGTACCGCCGGAGCAACTGGCCGACTACATTGCCGACTTCCGCGCGCTGCTCGATGGCTATGGCCTGGCCTATGGCATGTTCGGCCACGTTGACGCTGGCGTGCTGCACGTGCGCCCGGCACTGGATATGAAAGACCCGGCCCAGGCCGCGCTGGTCAAGCCGATTTCCGATGCGGTGGCGGCGCTGACCAAAAGCTACGGCGGCCTGCTGTGGGGCGAGCACGGCAAGGGCCTGCGCTCGGAATACGTGCCGGAATACTTCGGCGAGCTGTACCCGGCACTTCAGCGCCTGAAGGGCGCCTTCGACCCGCACAACCAGCTCAACCCAGGCAAGATCTGCACCCCGCCAGACAGCACCGAAGGCCTGACCCCGGTGGATGGCGTGACCCTGCGCGGTGACCTCGACCGCACCATTGACGAGCGCGTGTGGCAGGACTTCCCCAGCGCCGTGCACTGCAATGGCAACGGCGCCTGCTACAACTACGACCCCAACGACGCCATGTGCCCATCGTGGAAGGCCACCCGTGAACGCCAGCATTCACCCAAAGGCCGTGCCTCGCTGATGCGCGAATGGCTGCGCCTGCAGGGCGAAGCGAACATCGACGTGCTGGCCGCAGCGCGCAACAAAGTGTCGTGGCTCAAGGGCCTGCCGGCACGCCTGCGCAACAACCGTGCGCGCAACCAGGGCCAGGAAGACTTCTCCCATGAAGTGTACGACGCCATGGCTGGCTGCCTGGCGTGCAAGTCGTGCGCCGGGCAGTGCCCGATCAAGGTCAACGTGCCGGACTTCCGCTCGCGCTTCCTCGAGCTGTACCACGGCCGCTACCAGCGCCCGCTGCGTGACTACCTGATCGGCTCGCTGGAGTTCACCATCCCTTACCTGGCCCATGCGCCAGGGCTGTACAACGCGGTGATGGGCTCGAAGTGGGTGAGCCAGCTGCTGGCCGACAAGGTCGGCATGGTCGACAGCCCGCTGATCAGCCGCTTCAACTTCCAGGCCACCCTGACCCGCTGCCGTGTAGGCGTGGCCACGGTGCCGGCCCTGCGCGAGCTGACCCCGGCCCAGCGCGAGCGCAGTATCGTGCTGGTGCAGGACGCCTTCACCCGCTACTTCGAGACGCCGCTGCTGTCGGCCTTCATCGACCTGGCGCACCGCCTGGGCCATCGGGTGTTCCTGGCGCCGTACAGCGCCAATGGCAAGCCACTGCATGTGCAGGGTTTCCTCGGTGCGTTCGCCAAGGCGGCGATCCGCAATGCCACCCAGCTCAAGGCCCTGGCCGACTGTGGCGTGCCGCTGGTGGGCCTGGACCCGGCGATGACCCTGGTGTATCGCCAGGAGTACCAGAAGGTGCCGGGCCTGGACGGTTGCCCGCAGGTGCTGTTGCCGCAGGAGTGGTTGATGGATGTGTTGCCGGAGCAGGCGCCGACCGCGCCGGGCAACTTCCGCCTGATGGCGCACTGCACCGAGAAGACCAACGTGCCGGCCAGCACCAAACAGTGGGAGCAGGTGTTTGCCCGCCTGGGGCTGAAGCTGGTGACCGAGGCCACCGGCTGCTGCGGCATGTCCGGTACTTATGGGCATGAGGCGCGCAACCAGGAAACCTCGCGGACCATCTTCGAGCAAAGCTGGGCGACCAAGCTGGACAAGGAAGGCGAGCCACTGGCGACCGGTTATTCGTGCCGTAGCCAGGTCAAGCGCATGACCGAGCGCAAGATGCGCCACCCACTGGAAGTGGTGTTGCAGTACGCCCAGCGCTGACCAACAGGGCGCCTAGGGGCTGCTTGGCAGCCCCATTCGCGGCGGTTCGACGCCTCGATGAACCCGCTCCCACAGGGATATCACAGGGCCTGAGGGCAGTGTTGTACCTGTGGGAGCGGGTTCACCCGCGAAGAGGCCCGCCCCGGCAATACAACTGTCAGCCTTCTGCTGTACGGTCTCTACCCCGACGCGCCTGCCGATACAGATACAGGCTCAACACCAACCCACAAGCCGCCGCAGCCGCCGCAAACAGAAACATCGAAGCAAACCCGAACCCCGCCGCCACCGCGCCCACCAATGGCCCGGTCACCCCCAGCGACAAGTCGATGAACAGCGAATACGCCCCCACCGCCGCCCCGCGGTTGGCCGCCGATACCTGGTTCACTGCCTCAACGCCCAACGCCGGGAACACCAGCGAAAAACCAAACCCACTCAGTGCTGCACCTGCCAGCGCCAGCTCGGCGCTGGGTGCCAGCCACAGCATCAGCAGCCCCAGGGTTTCCACCGACAAGCAGGCAATGGCCACGCGAAACCCGCCAATCCGGTTGATCAAGTTGCCGAACAGCAGCCGCGCACTGATGAAGCTGGCACCGAACAGGCTCAGAGTCAGCGCTGCATTGGCCCAGCCACGGCTGGCGTAATACAGGGTGATGAAGGTGGCGATGGTGCCAAAGCCGATCGAGCCCAGGGCCAGCCCCGAGCCATGCGGGAACACCTTGCCCAGCACCTGCATGAACGGCAGGCGCCTGCCACTGACGATCGGCGCGGCGCGCTTCGGCCAGGCCAGCAGCAGGCCGAGCGCACACAACAGGATGATGCTCACACCCATGCTCCACAGCCCCAGGCCTTTGACCATCAGTACCCCCAGCGGGGCGCCGATGGCCAGCGCGCCATAGCTGGCGATGCCGTTCCATGAGATGACCTTGGCGGTGTGTTCGGCGCCCACTCGGCCAATGCCCCAGCCGATGGCGCCGGAACCCACCAGGCTTTCGGCGCTGCCCAGTACCAGGCGGCCGACCAGCAGGCAGGCCAGGCTCAGCCAGGGCAGGTGGGTGAAGAACGCACAGGCCAGCATGAACACACCGCTCAGGCCGCAGCCAGCCAGGCCATACATGACTGCCTTCTTGCTGCCGTGGTTGTCGATGATGCGGCTGGAGGTGGGGCGGCTGAGCAGGGTGGCGAGGTATTGCACGCTGATCACCAGGCCGGCGACCACGGCGCTGAAACCCAGTTCGTTGTGCACATAGCCCGGCAGTACGGCCAGCGGGATGCCGATGTTCAGGTAGCCGATGAAGGTGAAGAGGACGATGGAGACGACTTGCAGGGTGACCGCAAGGGGGCGCGGTGAGTCGGGCATGGGGGCCTACGTGGGGTCAGGACGGTGTGAAAACGTGATGACGGGGGTGGTCCGCAGGTCAGCCGTTTTCACACAGTCGGGGATGCGCAGTTATTCCTGGTCAGCGCTGGATTGATCGTCACCATCCTGCTCGAAGGCAGGCGCCGGTTCGGCGTGAACGGTCACGGTTGGCTCTTCTGGGTTCAGGCTTGGGAAGGGAAGATTCGGGATCTCATGCATCTCGTCGTTCCTCGCAAGTGTGAGTGAAAAGTCTGCGCCAGGCGCGGTTGGAGCTTCGCAAAGCAGGGGGCAGGATACACAAGTCTGGATGACAGTTTGGATTTTTTACCGTTCGCTTGTCGGTTTTGCGGGCGAACAGCGGACATCTTTCCCATAAAGAATGGGGCCGCCGGGCCCCATTTTTCAGTGCTTACTTACGGCCTTCGGCCGTTTCCGCCACCTTGTCAGTGCGTGCGCACATGATGAAGTCATTACGGTGCAGGCCCTTGATCGAGTGGCTCCACCAGGTCACGGTGACCTTGCCCCACTCGGTCAGCAGCCCCGGGTGGTGGCCTTCGGCCTCGGCAATCTCGCCCACCGCATTGGTAAACGCCAGGGCGTGCTTGAAGTTCTTGAACAGGAACACGCGCTCCAGCTCCATGTGGCCGTCACGTACTTCGATGTTCCAGTCCGGGATTTCGCGAATCAGCTCGGCCAGCTCTTCGTCAGTGACTTTCGGGGCGTCGGCGCGGCAGGCTTCGCAATGGGCTTGGTTCAAGGCGTTCATGGGTGTTTTCCGGTTCGAGTTGTTATCGGCAAGGGCGCTCAGGCAGCGACCTTGGGTGGAAACTTCGGTGCGTGCAGGCCCAGCTGCATGGCTTTGTGGACCATGCCCATGATGTCTTCGTGGGCCAGGTCGAACAGGTGCTTCATGTTTGGCAGCACGAAATACAGTGGCTGCAGGATGTCGATGCGGTACGGCGTGCGCATGGCTTCGATCGGGTCGAAGGCCTGGTGCTCAGGCTCGCCAGACAAACTGTAGACGGTCTCTTTAGGCGACGAGAGGATGCCGCCGCCATAGATCTTGCGGCCCTGCGAGGTTTCCATCAGGCCAAACTCGATGGTCATCCAGTACAGGCGCGCCAGGTACACGCGTTGTTCCTTGGTCGCGGCCAGGCCGAGCTTGCCGTAGGTGTGGGTGAATTCGGCGAACCAGGGGTTGGTCAGCAGCGGGCAGTGGCCGAAAATCTCGTGGAAGATATCTGGCTCTTGCAGGTAGTCCAGCTCTTCCGGGGTGCGGATGAAGGTGGCAACCGGGAAGCGCTTGCTGGCCAGCAGTTCGAAGAAGGTCTGGAAGGGTATCAGTGCCGGTACCCGGGCAACTTGCCAGCCGGTGGTGGCGCCCAGCACCTTGTTGACTTCGCCCAGTTGCGGAATGCGGTCATGCGGCAGCTTGAGCTGGTCGATGCCGTCCAGGTATTCCTGGCACGCGCGGCCTTCGATCACTTTCAGCTGGCGGGTGATCAGGGTGTTCCATACCGCATGCTCTTGCTGCGGGTAATCGATAAAACCATGCGCATCGGGCTCGCGGGCCACGTATTGCGTCTGTTTCATAAGGCTCTCCTGGTGAGGGCTTTTCTTGTTATGTGCAGGACATGCCTTAGGAATATCCCTTCACTGGCCGCTTTGCACCGGGGGCAGGGCAGTACTTGGGCTGGCTGCTAGCTGCTTTTCGTAACGATAATTTTACAAAATGACGCAGGTGTCGGAAAATCCGCGGCATCTGGCTGATGGTTACGCTGTTTTTGTCAGCTTATCTTTACGACTTTTCCGCGCGATGTTGAAAAACATTGGCGCTACGAGAGCCCTCATGCGTATCAAAGTGCATTGCCAGAACCGCATTGGCATCCTGCGTGACATCCTCAACCTGCTGGTGGAGTACGGCATCAACGTGCTGCGCGGCGAGGTGGGTGGTGACCATGGCAACGCCATCTACCTGCACTGCCCGAACCTGATCAACCTGCAGTTCCAGGCGCTGCGGCCCAAGTTCGAAGCCATCGCCGGGGTGTTTGGCGTCAAGCGCGTGGGGTTGATGCCCAGTGAGCGCCGGCACATGGAGCTGAACGCATTGCTGGGGGCGCTGGACTTCCCCGTATTGTCGATCGACATGGGCGGCAGCATCGTCGCCGCCAACCGTACCGCGGCGCAGCTGCTGGGGGTGCGGGTGGATGAAGTGCCGGGCATGCCGCTGGCGCGCTACGTGGAGGACTTTGACCTGCCGGAGCTGGTGCGGGCCAACAAGTCACGCATCAATGGCCTGCGTATCAAGGTAAAAGGTGATGTGTTCCTGGCCGATATCGCGCCGCTGCAGTCGGAGCATGATGACAGCGAGGCGCTGGCCGGTGCGGTACTCACCCTGCACCGCGCCGACCGCATCGGCGAGCGCATCTACAATGTGCGCAAGCAGGAGTTGCGCGGCTTCGACAGCATCTTCCAGAGCTCGCGGGTAATGGCCGCGGTGGTGCGTGAGGCGCGGCGCATGGCGCCGCTGGATGCACCGTTGCTGATCGAGGGTGAAACGGGCACTGGCAAGGAGCTGCTGGCGCGCGCCTGCCACCTGGCCAGCCCGCGCGGCCAGTCGCCGCTGATGGCGCTGAACTGCGCCGGGTTGCCCGAGTCGATGGCCGAGACCGAATTGTTCGGTTACGGCCCTGGGGCGTTTGAAGGCGCGCGCGCCGAGGGCAAGCTGGGGCTGCTGGAGCTGACCGCTGGCGGCACACTGTTCCTCGACGGGGTAGGGGAGATGAGCCCGCGCCTGCAGGTGAAGCTGTTGCGCTTTTTGCAGGACGGTTGCTTCCGCCGCGTAGGCAGCGACGAAGAGGTGTACCTCGACGTGCGGGTGATCTGCGCAACTCAGGTGGATTTGTCCGAGCTGTGTGCCCGCGGCGAGTTCCGCCAGGACCTGTATCACCGCCTCAACGTGTTGTCGTTGCACATTCCGCCATTGCGCGAGTGCATGGATGGCCTGGAAGGGCTGGTGCAGCACTTTCTCGACCAGGCCAGCCGGCAGATCGGTTGCGCCATGCCACGGTTGGCGCCGGCGGCGATGGACAAGCTTGGGCAGTACCATTGGCCGGGTAATGTAAGGCAGTTGGAAAACGTCTTGTTCCAGGCGGTTTCGTTATGCGAGGGCGGCGTGGTTAAAAGCGAGCATATTCGTTTGCCGGATTATGGTGCGCGCCAACCGTTGGGCGAGTTTTCGCTGGAAGGGGATCTTTCGCAGATTGTCGGGCGCTTTGAAAAAGCAGTGCTGGAAAGTTTGATGGGGGAGTTTTCCAGTAGCCGGGCGCTGGGGAAAAGATTGGGTGTTTCGCATACCACAATTGCCAACAAGTTGAGGGATTATTCGCTCAACAAGTCTGGCGATTAGTTGTCGGGCAACAAGCTTGGGACTGCTTCGCAGTCCTATCGCGACACAAGGCCGCTCCTACAGGTATTGCATCTGGTTTAAAACCTGCGCAATACCTGTAGGAG
>NZ_JBDJLK010000034.1:0-57621 GCF_039673335.1 Pseudomonas sp. TWI929 | reverse complement strand
GGGATAGCACCTGTCAGCCCTGATGCGATCCCTGTGGGAGCTGGCTTGCCGGCGATGGGCCGCAAAGCGGCCCCGGCAATCTCAAACCAACCCCTGCTCGCCCAACCAACGCCGCACCATTTTCTGCTGCTGTTCACCCACGAGGCCAGCCAACACTGCCTCAACCGGCCGGCCACTGCGAATTTCCCGCACCACAGGCGCCAACTCCACCCCCTGCAAATGCCACACCCCCAATGGCTGGTCCGCCGATACTACAACTTCTGCCTCGTCCACCAGCCCGTCACGCAGTACAGGGCGCCGCTCTACCCTTACGGCTTGCCAATCAGCTGCCAGATGCAGTGGTTGCGCATCCGGCCAGCCTTGGCGGCGCGACCAGAACGGTTGCCCCGCCCGACTCTGCTCCTGCCCGTAGAAATCCCGCCCAATCCTGGCAAAGCGCAAGAACAGCTGCTCGACCCGCTGTTGGTGAAACTGCCGCGCCAGTTCTGCCCGCTCGGGCCTGCGCAGCAACGTATTGATCACTACCGGCGCCTGCAACGCCGAAGACAGCGACTGGAAAATCCCGTTGCCCGACAGCGGGTCAACCGCCATCGCGGCATCACCCACCCGTATCCAGTCCTGCCCCACGCACTCACCGGCCAGAATCGCGGTACTGCTACGCGCATGGATCTGTGCCGGCAGCAGAGCCTGAGCATCGAACAGCTCGGCCACCAGCGCGCTGCGTGCACGCCGCGCCACGCAGTAATCCGCCAACCCGGCCTTGCCCGGCAGGCCTGCGGCGTCCAGGGTGACCTGCCAGTAGCAGCGGCCATCTTCCAGCCGTGCCATCCATGCCCAACCATCCTCAAGGCTTTCCACCGCTGAGGCTGGTGCCCCGGGGCTGCCCTGCCAGACATTGAGCAGGCTGACCGACTCCGGCCCACGAAGGCGGTCTGCAGCCAGCGGTGCCTGGCGGCCTCGGGCCTCGACCAGGAAATCGGCCGCCAGCACCTGCCCATCGTCCAGGCGAACACGATGGTCGCCCTCGTGAGCGACCTCACGCACCCGCGC
This sequence comes from Pseudomonas sp. TWI929, assembly GCF_039673335.1. NCBI lineage: Bacteria > Pseudomonadati > Pseudomonadota > Gammaproteobacteria > Pseudomonadales > Pseudomonadaceae > Pseudomonas > Pseudomonas sp. TWI929. The sequence goes on along the minus strand of NZ_JBDJLK010000034.1, from coordinate 56,571 downwards.
CTCGACCACACTCACGCCCGCCCGTTGAAGGTCTTCGCGCAGCGCCCGGTCAAAACGTTGCCGGTCGAGCAGAAATTCCTGGTTCATCTGCAGATGCTGGCCATTCCAGTGCACTTGTCTGCTGGCCGGCATGGCCGCCTGGCTCAAGGCCCCGCCAAGGCCTGCGTGACGCAAGCCTTCCAGCACCCGCTGGGATACCCCTTCGACAGCCGCAAAGCGGCGCCAATCCGATACCACCGTCACGGCGTATCCCTGCCGCCGCAGGCCAATGGCCGTAGCCGCGCCGGCAGGGCCGGCGCCCAGCACCACAATGCGCGGTTCAGCCATGGCTGGTACCTCGTCGCTCGGGGCCAGTGAAGGCCGCATGGTCACGCAACCAATCATGCACCTGCTGGCGGCTCATGCCCGGTTGATCACGCAGCAAGGCTGCAATCCTGCCGCTCAAGGCCGCGCAGCCGAGGCTCGCCCCCGCCCTGCCGCCCTCACCCACGTAACCGCCAAAATCCGCTTGCCGAGTACCCAGCCACGACCATTGGCCCGGTGTACAGCGGGCATCGCCGGTAATCCGGATGACCCCGGGGTAGCGAGCCGGGTATACCGGCCCACCCTGCGCCGGGCTGGAAGCGCACAACAGCACACCGGCGGCCAGCGCTTCGGCACAGGCCTGGTGCAGCACTGGCCGGTCCTGTTGCAGGCCAAGGCTGAGGTTGACCAGCGTAGCGCCCGCTTCCACCAGCCACAGCAAGGCAGCTGCCACCTGCAAGGCGCTGGTACTGGCCTGGGCACTGAATACCTGAGCCACCAGTACCGGCACCGGCCCGGCCTCACGTTGCAAGCCGGCAAGCACCGCACTGCCGTGCCCCAACTGGTCAGGCAGCATATCCCCTTCACGCAAGTGGCCGCCTTCCAGCCAGAAACGGCGGGCGTCGAGCAATGCGCTGGCCTGCTCTGGCGAGCAGCCACTGTCGATTACGCCAATGCGCACGTCAGTGCCCATGCTGGGTTGCCTCCTGCGGCAGCACCTGCAACTGGCCGTCATGCAAGTACAGGTGCAAGTCGGCATCGGCCAAGGTCGACGCACGGTGGCTGATCAGGATGCGTGTGCGGCCGGCGAACAGTTGGTCGATTGCCGCGATCACTTCGCGCTCGGTGGCTTCATCCACCGCCGAAGTGGCCTCGTCCAGCACCAGGATCGTCGGGCTCTGCAACACCGCGCGAGCAATGGCGATGCGTTGCTTCTGCCCGCCGGACAACTGCTGGCCACGCTCGCCGAGCAGGCCGTCCAGCCCCAGCGGCAGGCTCTCGACCAGGCTGTCCAGCCGCGCCAGGCGCACCACCCGCTCCAGCTCTTCAAGGCTGGCCTCAGGCACACCATAGGCAAGGTTCTGCGCCAGGGTGCCACGGAACAGCACGATGTCCTGGCTGACCACGGCGATGCGCCGGCGCAGCGCGGCGAGGTCCAGCTCGCGCAGGTCGGTGCCATCCAGCAAAATGCGCCCGGCGTCCGGGTCGTAGAAACGCTGCAGCAGGTCGATCAGGGTCGACTTGCCCACCCCCGAGGCACCGCTGATGGCCACCTTGAGCCCACCCGGCACGCACACCTGCACGTTGTTCAGCACTGCGCCCTGGCGGCCTTCATGGGCAAAGCTCAGCGCCTCCAGGCGCAATTCGCCCGGGCCATCGGGCATGGGCTGCGGGTTGGACGCCTGATGCACGGCCACCGCCTCCTGCTTCAATTCCATCACCCGCCCCAGGCTCACGGCCATGCGCTGCACCGCCACGTACAGGCCCAGCAGGCTTTGCACCGGCCCCACCGCCATGCCCATGTAGGTGGAAAACGCAATCAGCGCGCCCAGCTGCCAGGTGCCCTGGATCACCCACCAGCCACCGACCAGGAACGCGCAGGCGCGGCACCATGAGGTCAGCGTGCCGGGGATGGCCTGGGTGAAGAATTCGGTTACCTGCACCTTCAGCAGCTGGCGCATGTAGCCCTGGCCCAGCTGGTCCAGGCGCCCCGCCTCGCGGCCTTGCTGGCCGGCCGCCTGGATGAACTTCATCGCTGGCAGGGTCTCGACCAGGAACGACGACACATCCGCCGAGCGCTCGCGCAGGTTGCGCACTTCACGCTCCACCTTGCGCCGCATCCAGCGCAGCCACAGCACTTCGATCGGCACCAGCAGCGCCAGCAACAGCGACAACTGCCACGACAGCATCAGCATCAACGCCACCGCGCCAACCAGGCCGATCACCGCCGATACTGCCGAGAACAGCGAGTCCACGGCAAAGCGCTGGATCTCCGCCACATCGCCGTCCAGCCGCGAAAGAATGTCGCCGATGCGCCGCCGCCCGTAAAACGTTGGCGACAACTGCTGCAGGTGGCGGTACAGGTCGTCGCGCAGGGCAAACAGAATGCGCCCCGACAAGCGCGTGTGCAGGTAGCGATTGACCCCGGCCAGCACGGTACCCAGCAAGCCGGCGCCGATCATGATCGCCGCCATGTGCCAGAGGGTCTGGTAATCCTTCGCCAGCAACCCCTCGTCGATCAGGGTCTTGACCAGCCAGGGTTGCGCCAGGGCCAACAGCGAGGCACCCAGCGACAAGCCGAGCAACAGGCCGATGGCACGCCGATGCGGGCGCACGAAACCATACAGCCAGGCCAACGCCTGGCGCATGAGTACTGGGTCGCTGGAGTCCACCAGCCTTGCGAACAGGCCGCCCATGTCAGCCGCGCAACTGTTTGAGCTTGCGGTACAACGTCGCCCGGCTGATCCCCAGCGCCTCGGCCGCAGCCGAAACGTTGCCCTGGTGGCGCGCCAGGGCGCCGCGGATCTGTTCCAGTTCGTTGTCCTTGAGGCTGCCGGAGGGCGCCGTGCTGCTGGCCAGTTCGTCCAGCAGGCAGTCGGTGAGGTGGTCGAGGGTCAGCACCTGCTCGCCGTCCTCGCGCATGGCCAGCGCGGTGCGCACCACCATTTCCAGCTGGCGGATGTTGCCCGGCCAGTCGAAGCCTTCGAGCAGTGTGGCCAGTGCCGGGTCGAGGGTAACGCCGCGGGCTTCGGACTTGTCCAGCAGGCCCTGGATGATCGCCGCCAGGTCATCGCGCTCGCGCAACGCCGGTAGGCGCAGTGACACGCCGTTGACTCGGTAGTACAAGTCTTCGCGAAAGTGCTGTTCCTGCACCAGGCGCTTGAGGTCGCGGTGGGTGGCGCAGATCAGTGCCACGTCGATGTCCTGCTCGTCCCCTGCCCCCAAGGGTGCTACACGACGCTCCTGCAAAACCCGCAGCAGGCGCGCCTGCAAAGCCAGGGGCATGTCGCCGATTTCGTCGAGGAACAGCGTGCCGCCATGGGCCTGCATCAGCCGCCCGACCATGCCACCACGGCGGGAACCGGTGAAGGCGCCCTCGCGGTAGCCGAACAGTTCAGACTCGATCAGCCCTTCGGGGATAGCCGCGCAGTTGACTGCCACGAACGGCTTGTCGGCACGCGGGCTGGCCTGGTGCAAGGCACGGGCGACAACTTCCTTGCCAGTGCCGGTCTCACCTAGCAGCAGCACTGGCAAGCCATTGCCCAGCCCCTGGCGGGCCATGCGCAGGTTGCGCGCCAGGCGTGGGTCGCCACCGGCCAGCGCGTCCAGTGCGGGCGATTGCTTGCTCAACGCCGGTTTACTCACCGGCGTGCTGCCGTTGACCCGGCCATGGCGTGGCAGCTGCAAGGCGCGGAAGTAGAACTCGCCCTTGGCAGTTTGCACACTGCTTACCCCGCCCTGCCACAGGCGGGCGATGAAGGCTGGCGAGCGTTCGCCCAGCAGGTCGGTGCTGCGCCGGCCGATCAGCTCGTGGCGTGGCACTTGAAGCAGTTGGCAGGCACTGTCGTTGGCAGCCAGCACTTCACCGTCAAGGCTCAGCGCCAGCAGGCCATGCCAGGCGCTGTTGAGGTATTGCGGGCGGCTGTGGAAGGCCAGCACCAGCTGCTCCGGGTGGCACAGGCCGAACATGCGGCTTTCAATGTTGCCGGCGGCCAGCATCAGCGTCGACAGGCTGTCCTGCGGCTGCGCCATCACCCCTTCACGGGTGATGTCGAGCACACCGATCACCTCGCCGCGCGGATCGCGCAGCGGCACGGATGTGCAGGAAAACGCGCTGAGGCGGTCGAGGTAATGTTCACCGCAGTTGATCAGCGTCGGCCGGCCTTCCACCACGGCGGTGCCGATGGCATTGGTGCCGCGCAGCGACTCGCTCCAGCAGCTGCCCGGGTGCAGGTCACGCAGGCCCTCGCGGCTGAGCACATGGGTTTGGCCTTCGATTGCCAGCACGTTGGCCTGGGCGTCGCCGAGGATAATGATGCCTGCCTTGCCCTGGCGTGCGACCAGGTAGTCCAGTTCCGGGGTAACGGCGTCGACCAGTAGGCGGTTGCGTTCCAGCAGCATGCGCAGGTCGTGGCCCTGCTCCAGGCCCAGACCGACCTGTTCACCTTGCAGGCAATCCAGGCCATGGCCCAGGCTGCGCCGCCAGGAGGCATCGATCTCGTCGCGCAGCATGCCCAGCGGCAGCTCGCCTTCGCTGGCCAGCTTCAGGCGGGCCTGGCGGGATTCGTGCAGCGGGTCTTGGGCGTTTGTTATTAGTTGTCGCGCCATTTTCTACTCCGGCTGTGCCCCGCAAGGTGGCGGGGTACGGGCTTGGGAATTTTCCGCAGTGTGCGGGAGAAATGGCCGGGCGTCATCTGGTTGATGGATTGCGTAGTGGCTGGGGGTATGGCTTGGGTTTTGGGTGGGGCTGACATCGAGCGCCGCCCGCGCGGCGCTCGATCTCACAGGCGCCAAATCTCTATCGCCAGGCGCTTAGAAACCCAAACCGCGCTTAGACCGACACCACATTCCCCCGCCCGGGCAGCTGCTGCCGTTCAACCCCATCCAGCAACGCCTCCACCACCGCCTTGGCCGAGTCCAGCCCATGGTCATTGCTCAGCAACAGATCACGGCAGGTGCCCTTGGCCAGCTCCAGCGCCTTCAGATTGGTCGCAAACGCCCCTTTCAGCAGCGTTGACAGGTGCACCAGCGCATCTTCGTAGTCCACCCCCGAGTGCACGGCAAACAACGGCGGGTGTCTGCATTCACAGGTAGAGAAACTGGAGGACGCCGTGGTGGCGCGTACGGGAGGATCAGGTAAGCCTTTTGTCATTGTGTCGCTCCTTGATTCACTATAGCCGCCACAAATCGCTACCAAACGAAAGGGTGACGGCTGTACGCAGGTTGGTAGACCGGGAATCAAGGAAACCGGCGCGCACGAAGGCGCCCTACGCACAGCCGCCATAAAACGAAACAGCCGGGCACAAAAAAGCGCCAACTGTATCGCAGAGCGGGCACTTGTGCGCCTTGATTGATTGCGGGCTACCAAACCCGGCTGCTGGACTTACAGCAGCGGTGAAAGACTACCGGTGTCGGGGAGGCGTTTCAAGCGAAGGGTAAGCGCTGTAACACTTCTTCCGCCGGCCTTCACTTCCTCACCCGCGGACGCGGTCACTGTGGGAGCAACTGTCTTGCTCAATTTCTAAAAGCTGGCGCGATCCCTGTGGGAGCGGGTTCACCCGCGAAGAGGCCCTCAAACCCAATCACTGCTGCTGATTCTGGCTCAGGTACTTGTCCACCGTAGCCTGCCCTGCTGCCGTATCCCCGCCAGCTGCCACAACCGCCGCTCAATCCCCTGCGCCAGCAAATGCCCCACCGCCGCTTCGATCGCCGACAGCACGCACAGCTGCGCTGGCTCGTTGGTGTTGTACCCGCCTCGGCTTCCAGCAGCTTCTTCAACTCGATCAACTCGAACACCCGGCACTGCGCTCGACCGAGTGCGCTCGATCCCACAAGCGCCAGCCGCCTCGGTACCTCTCAAAGCATTCATCTTCGGCATTCCCACTGATAAATCTACCAGTTCTCCAATACTGCCTCAGCACCTTAAGCTACGCATGTCACGTCGACTCAGGACTTTGGCACATGGCTATCGATACCCGGTATTTCTATCAGAGATCACAACCCAACGTCGCATCGCGCCCTGGGCTGATAACGCACTTTTTCCGTGTAGGGTCGTTGCCACTGGCGGAAGCAGAACATGAAAGTGTGCAAACTCACGCCACACTACTGATCGCCGACAGCAACCACTCAGTATTGAATCGGCAAGGTGTAGACTCAAAGTCTTCAAGTGAAATTAACTACACCGCGTATGGGCTTGACGGTGCCCTGCTGCCTCTACAGCAAGGTTTCAATGGGCAGCTGAAAAATATCGCCCGTCCGCTATACCATTTAGGCAACGGCACCCGCATCTACAGCCCCACACTCATGCGTTTCTGCCAGGTGGACGCTTATAGCCCATTCGACGCAGGCGGCATTAACGCCTATGCCTACTGCAACAACGACCCCATAAATTTTACAGATCCTTCTGGCCATGTTAGAGGCCGGTCTCCCTCTCCGCTGAACACTCCACCCTCGAGCCCTCTTGCTACTCGTGGCCGCTCCCAGTCGCCAATGTATACGCCTGAATGGGGCAGCGTCTCTGAGTTTACGCGTGAACGCAGCCGCTCTCGATCTCCCATCACTGCCGTGGCGCCAGCAGAACGCAGCCGTTCTAAATCCCCCATCACTGCGCCTATATCACATCACCAGTCTGCTCCCGCCCCCGCTCATGAAGCATTGGGTTCGCCACAATATCCTGCCTTTCCAGGGAATGGCGATCAGGGCGCCATGACAGAGTTTTTTAACAGTCTGCCTAGAAAGGATCAACCCAGGCAGACCGGCACGTTAACATTATCACTAAATCAAGCTGTACATTTAAGCATGGAAAACTTGACAACCCAGCCGCTTGAAACCCAAAGGATTCGACAAGCTTTTATATATAGCAGATACACAAACAAACCCATAGGCGACATCACACATTCAATGTCAATTAAACACACCCCTGCAACACTGCCACTAGCAGCGAGCGCTTTTTTAAGATGGGCAAACAGCAATAAGGATGCTTCTTAAAAACAGGAGCGTAACCTATTACTAAAAACAAACGCTTACTCATTACCTATTTACCTGCCACCTCAGCACATATCCTGAGGTGGCAGAGGTCTCGATGAGTTTCCATCAAGGCTGCTGATTCTGGCTCAGGTACTTGTCCACCACAGCCTTGCCATCCCCCGCATCCCCCGCCACCTGCCACAGCCGCCGCTCGATCCCCTGCGCCAGCAAGTGCCCCACCGCCGACTCGATCGCCGACAGCACGCACAGCTGCGCCGGTTCGTTGGTGGTGTACCCCACCTCAGCTTCCAGCAGCTTCTTGAACTCGATGAACTTGAACACCCCGGCATTGCGGCCAACCGAGTAGATGGTCTTGCTGGTCATCACGTTGGCCAGCACCTGCCCGGTGCGCACGTCCACCGCGCGCAGGTTCACGGTCACCTGGTCGACCCGGTACTCGCGGGAGATGTCGATCCCCAGGTAGCGGGCGCCTTCGCCGCCGCTACGCACGTTGGTGTCGTAGGCGATGATGCCCCCCTCCAGCATCAGGTTGGCGGCCTGCAGCGGTGGCAGCTCGCCCATGATGTTTTCCGCCACGTCTGGCTTTTTCTGCGAAGCACGGATGATCTTGCGCTCGGTCAGCAGGTTCTGCAGGCCTTCACGCTCCAGCACCACGAACCAGCCACTGGCGTTCAGGGCGTCCATCAGCATGCTGGCTGCGCCCTGGGTGACGCTGGTGGAGAACGAGCTGGCCGGGGTCGGCTTGTACTGCCCGGTCTGGTCGCGGAAGCCATACACCACTGCCATCAAGCGGCCCTTGGGCCGGGGCATGTTGATCAGGTCGTAATAGGTGGAGGCGCGAGGGGTCAGGGTCGGGGTTTCCGAGTCCTGTTCGGCCGACATGGGTTCGCGCAGGCTGCAACCTTGCAGGCCCAGGGCGGTGAGGATCAGCAGCGTGCTCAGCAGACGTTTCATGGTGTTCTCTCCCCAACATAAAAGCCCTTCCCTCTCAGGGGTTCAGGCCGCTGACCTCAATGATCGAAGTTTCTCCTGTGGCGCGATCGGTGACCTTGATGCTCAAGGCCCCGGAATCGTCGATGACGTCGATGAGAAACGCATCGGTCGCCATGCTGCCGGTATTGCCGTTACTGATGTTGTCCAGCAACTGCGACAACATCCGTGACTCAAGCTGGTTGCTGAAGCGCTCCAGGGCCGAGGTGCCAGAAAACGCCGAGGCACGGTCCTTGAGGTCGGGGTCGTCGTAGTCGTTCTGCGCCTGGGCGTTGTTCAGCAGCCAGGTGCCATTCAGCGGGTTGCCGCCAAATGCCGGGTTGATGGGCGTGTACACCAGCTCGGTGGCCTGGGCAGCACATGCACTGGCCAACAGGCAGGCGGCGATGCAACGGGGTATGCGGTGATTCATAGCTCATCCCTCTCCAGATCGGTGGTGTCCTGTAGCAGGCGTTGCAGCTTGCGTTGAATGATTTGCTGCTTGACCAGGTCGGCAGCTGCCACGGCCTCGTCTTTAAGCTCGGTGGTGTTCGGTGGCAGGAAGCGCCGGTACATCACTTCGCGCTCGAACTCCACGGTCACCAGGCTGCCCCAGCGGGCATCCGGGCGTTCGCGCACCACCAGGTTGAAGTCCAGGCGGCTGGTGGCGCGCAGGCGGTCGGCGAAGTAGTAGTAAAAGTCGTGGCCAATGTGCGAGATGGTGTTATCGACGATAAAACCCTGCATCTCGTCTTCGGCCCCGGCCTTGGCCGGGTTGGCCAGCACTACCAGCAACAGGCTCAGGCACAGCGCAGCCAGGCGGTTCATGGCGTGTCTCCTGGGCCGCTGTGGGTCTGCACGCCGCCGGCACTTTCGGTAAAGGCCTGCTCGGCGACGAACTGCCAGTCGCTGTAGTGCTCCAGCCCTTCGAAACCGCTCCATTCGGTGCTGAAGCCACTGCGTTTGAACGGGGTGTCGTCCGAGCGGCTGTGCACGCCGGTGATACGGCCGTCGATCGAGCGCAGCAGGCCCCACTCGTCGCTGTTGGTGACGGGGTCGGGGTACAGCCGGCGAATGTGCCGTTTGGCCTGCGGGAAACGGTTGTCCTGCAGCAGGTCGGCCAGCTCTTGTGGGTACTGGGCCAGCCCTGGCGAGGCGCGGTAGTAGCTGCGCAGGGCCTGCGCGTACTGGCTGCCCACCCACAGCAGCTGGCGCTCGCGGTCACGTTGGGCGGCGCTGGCCCAGATGGTGCCGGTGGCGGCCAGGGCCACGCTGCTGACCGCAATCAGCAGCAGCACGCCCAGGTAGGTGAAGCCGCCGTTAGCCTTACCATTCAGCGAAGAGGCTGCCATCACGCGCCCTCCCTGTGGCACCGCTCTTGATATCAGCCACGCCGCCGGCCACGCCTTCAGGCGGTGGCACCAGCTGCCAGGCATCGCTGCGCTCGGTGATGGGGTCGACCGGGGTGTTGCGCAGGTAACGTTGCTCCACCAGTTGCTCCAGCGAGTCCGGGTAATGGCCGGTGTCGCCGTAGTAGTGGTCCAGCGCCTCGCGCAGCACCGCCAGGCTCTGGCGCAGGGTGGCTTCGCGGGAGCTTTCCAGGCTGTTGAAGTAGCGCGGCATGGCGATGGTCATCAGCGTGGCGATGATCGCCATCACCACCAGCAGTTCGATCAGGGTGAAGCCTTTGCTGCGTTTCATGGCTGTCACCATTGCCCGTAAGGGATGTTGTTGAGGCCTTTGCCGCGGGCCTTGGAGTACACGTCGAACACATCTTCGCCTTCACGCGGGTTATCAGGGCTGCTGTCGTAAGCGCGCAGGCCCCAGCCGCCTTCGTCCTGGTTCTTGGCCGCCAGCAGCGGGTCGTGCGGGATGCGCCGCAGGAAGTAGAACTTGGCGCCCTTGGCACTGCGTACATCGCGCACGCCATCCACCAGCACCTGCAGGTTCGGCGGGTAGCCGCTGGCATCCAGGCGTTTCTCGATGTAGCCAGCGTCAAAGGCCCGCTTGTAGGCGTCGATGGCATCGCGAATCTGGTACAGCGCCTCGCGCAGCTGCTGCTCCTTGCCGCGGCGCACCACGGTTTCGGTCAGCGGCGCGGCCATGCTGGCCAGCAGCCCGAGCAGTGCCAGGGTCAGCACCACTTCGATCAGGCTGAAGCCGTGCATGCGGCGCTGCGCTTTCATGGCCGTGGGCTCCCATTGACCGGGGCGACGGCCATCTGGCTGTCCGCTGCCGGTGCGTCGGTGGTCGGCGAATTGCCGGGTACATCGACCGGTGGCAGCGGCGCCATCTGGCGCACCTGCATGGCCGACTCGGTGCCGGTGGCAAACTCCATGTCCGACGGGCTCTGGTACGGCAGGTTGCGCACGATGCGCGGGGTGATTGCCAGCACCAGTTCGCTCTTGCTCATGTCGTCCTTGTTGCTGCCGAACAACCGGCCCAGGCCAGGGATGTCGCCAAGGCCGGGGATCTTGTTGCCGCTGGCGTTGTGGTCGTTGCGGACCAGGCCGGCCAGTACCTGGGTTTCGCCATCGTGCAGGCGCAGGCTGGTCTGGGCGTTGCGGGTGTCGACCTGGACCGGGATGGTGCCCTGGCGGGTGGCTTCCAGCGGGGTGGCGTTGCTCACTTCCAGGGCCACCTTGATCGCCACTTCGTTGTTCAGGTGCACGGTGGGCTGCACTTCAAGCTTCAGACCCACGTCCAGGTAGGTAACGCTTTCGGTGATCACCGGGCCCTGGGTGGACGGCACCGAGGTGGCGCTGATGATCGGTACCCGCTGGCCGATGTGGATGCGTGCCTGCTCGCGGTTGCTGACGCGAATCACCGGGCTGGCCAAGGTGTTGATGTCCTTGTCCTGGGCGTTGATCTTGGCTTGCGGCGCCGGCGCGATGCTGATGCGGCTGGAGTCGATACCCTTCAGTTGGTCGAGCACGCTCACCGGCTTGCCGTCGGAGCTCAGCACGCCGAAGGTGTTGGGCCATTGCAGGCCAAGGTCGAGGATGCGCGAGGTGGCCACCTCCATCACCTCCACTTCCAGCACCACCTCGGGGTTGGACTGGTCCTGCGACTGCAGCAGCTTCTCGGCCATGCGTATGGCATCGGGGGTGTCGCGCATGGTCAGGGTGTTGAGGCGCTCGTCAACGAACACGTCGCGGGTCTTGAGCATGGTCTTGACCATGTTCAGCGCGGTGTTGGCATCGATGCTGGTCAGGTAGAAGGTGCGCATGACCAGTTCCTGGTAGTCCTTGGTCTTCTGCGGCGAGTCGGGGTAGATCATCAGGGTGTTGTCGTTGACGATCTTCTGGCGCAGCTGGTTCTGCTCCAGCAGCAGCGCCACGGCGTCTTCGATGCGCACTTCACGCACGAAGATGGTGGCCTTCATGTCCGGGCGCATGTCCTTGTCGAAGATGAAGTTGATGCCGGCGACCTGCGACAGCACCTCGAAGATGGTCTTCAGGTTGGCATCGCGGAATTCCAGGGTCACCGGGCGCTCCAGTTTGCTGTGTAGCTGCGGGAAAGGCTGTGCGGTACGCGCCTGAACGTTCTCGATGTCGCTGCGCAGGGTCATGCCCTTCTGGTTTTGCGGGTCCAGGCGCATCACTTCGCGCATGTAGCGCTCCGCGCCGAACAGGTCGCCCTGGCGCAGCGCCGCCTGGCCCAGGGCCACACGCTCGTCGAGGGTGCGGATCAGCTCCAGCTGGCGGATGCCTTCCTGGGCGCGGCGGTTGTTCGGCTCCAGGGTCAGCACCCGGCCGTAACCCATGCGGGCGTTGGCGAAATCATGGCGGATGCGGTCAGCGTCGGCCTGGGCGATCAGCGCCTCGACCGCCGCCTGGCGGCCGTGGGCCAGGGCGATGTTCAGTTCGGTGTCACGCGGGTCTTCGCGCAGGGCCTCTTCCAGGCGGGCGATGCCGGCCTCGTACTGGCCCTCCTTCATCAACTGGTCGCTGTCCTTGCGTACCGCACTGGAGCCGCAACCGGCAATGGCCACGCATAGCGCCACAAGCAGGAACGGAGCAGGTTTGCACAGCTTTGACGACATCATGGTGCGCTCCCTACAGACAAAGTCTGCGACTGATGCAAAGGCAGGTAAACCAGGCTCAACTCGCTGGCCGATACCCGGTCGAGGCGATAGGTGTCTTCGATGACGTCACCCTGGCGCACGACGTAGAGCTTTTCGCCGCTCTGCAGGAAGACCTGCAGGTCGTCGCGTTCGCCCATGCGGCCGATGAACTGGAATGGCAAGGCCGGGGCAGTCGGGGCGGCGGCCACCACCGGGGCGGCTACCACGGGTTGTTCGGTGACGGTGGCCAGGGCTTGGGGTTTGGTCCATTGCTGGGTTGGGAACAGGTCGCGGGAGGCCTGTTCCGGCCCTTTCGCGGGCTTGCCCGCTCCCACAAGTTCGGCGGCACCCACGGGACCTGTTGGAGCTGGCTTGCCGGCGATGGGGGCCAGCTCATCTTCCTGGCTGAACCAATGGCCTGGTGCCCAGGCCAACACCGCGCTCACGCCGAGGAAGCCGGCCCAGATGACTGCACGTTGTGTGTTCATCATGACCTCGACAGGTAAAGGGTCATGCGTAGGCGGGCATTGAGCTCGCTGTCGCCGATGCGTTTGCGTTGCAGCTCAAGGTCTTCCAGCACCAGGGTCGGCAACTGCTTGAGCAGGCCCTTGAGGAAACCGCGAATCTGCGGGTAACTGCCGCGCACCGGCAGCACGATCTGGTAGCGCGCCAGCTGGGTCTTGGGGTCGACGCCCAGGGCGTACTCACCACGGGCCAGGCTGATGTGCTCGGCACTGGCCAGGTGGTACAGGCGCTCGATCAGCTCGCTGGCCTGTGGCTGCCCTGGCAGTTGCTGGCGCAGGCTGTCCAGCGCCTGCTGCTCGGGCTTGATGGCGATCTTCAGCTCGCCACGCTTTACCCGCTCGACCTGTACGCTGGCATCTGCTTCAGTGGCACGCAGCTCGCGCACGCTCTGCCACTGTGGCAGCACACCGACGCAGACCACGCCAATGGCCAGCAAGCCCACCGCGGCTGCGGCCAGGCCGACCGGGCCGACACGGCGCAGGCGCTCCTGGAGGGTCAGGCTGTTCAGCGATTCAAGGGCGCGCATGGCCGGTCTCCCAGGTAGCGGTGAGGGTGAAGCGCACCGGGTGCTCTGGCTGTGCGGCCAGCACTTCGTGGTTGAGCAGCGAGACGTCGCTGAGCTCGTCACTAGCCTCCAGGCGCTGGTGGTACTGCAGCATCGCTTCCAGGTTGCGTGCTTCGGCGGCGATGCGCACCTGGCCTTTGCGCGCATCCGGGGTCAGGCTGAGCAGCGCGACGTCGTCCTGCGGTTGCGCTTCGAGCATGGCGAACAGTTGCTGCCAAGGCCGTTGCAGCTGCTGCGAAACGCTTTGCATCTGCGCCAGGCGCTCGGCCTGTTCACGGCTGGCGGCACTGCTCAGGGGTGCAGCGGTGGCCGGGCGGCGGCCCAGTTGCAGTTCCAGGCCGTGCACGCTGGCCTCCAGGTCGACCTGCTCGGCTTGCAAGCTTTGTTGCAGCAGCACCAGGCCGACGACCACGGCGCTGCTCAGGGCGAGCAGCGACCAGGCCAACGGGCTGCTGCGCCGGGGCTGGAATTCCAGGTCGAGGCGGCGCATGTCAGGCCACCGCCCGCCACATGGCGCACAGCGGGTCGGTTTCGCTGGCCGGCTGGCACAGCTGCACCGCCGCCAGTTGCGGCACGTCGCCCCGGCCTGGGGCATGCAGGTACACACGTGGCAGATGCTCGCCGTACAGCTCGCAAGTGCGCTCGATCAGCGCTTGCAGGGCCTGGTCGCTGTCAGCGCAGCCTTGCGTCAGCACTTGCTGCCAGGCACCGCCGGCAGCCAGCAGCAGCACACTGCGGCGTGGCTCGGCCAGCACGAACAGGAAGTCGCCCTGCTCCAGTTGTGCCGAGCAGCGGTTGTAGGCGGCCATCAGGTACGGCTGTACCGAGCGCAGGTTCAGGCGGCTTTCCCGGCCCAGCGCCTGTAACCGTTGCAGCAGCGCTTCGGGCAGCGCGGTGGCGATGCGGGCGGCACCGGCAGGCTCCGGCGACAGCACGATGCGCCAGTCGTCCAGTGGCTGCCCGTAGAGGTTTTCGAAGCAGGCCCGGGCGTAGGCGTCCAGTTCGCGTGGGTGGCCAATGGCGTCACTCCAGGGCACCAGGCAGAAGCGGCTGTAGCGGGCCGACAGCAGCACCCGCAACTGGGCACCGCGTACGGCATGCTCGGCCAGCAGTGCGGCCAGCGCATCGACGGCGGCTTCCCAGGCCGGTTGGGCGGCATCGCAGCTGAACTCGCGGCTGCCCAGCCATTGGTGATGGTTGTTGTGCCAGCGACCCAGGCCGACACCCTCGGCGCCCAGTACGGCGCAGAAACGATCAGATGAATGTGACACGGTTGATCTCCTCAAGGGTGGTGCGGCCATCGCGGACCAGGTCCAGGGCCGAGGCCCGCAGCAGGCGCAGGCCGCGCTGGCAAGCGAGTGTCTTGATTTGCGACAGGGGGCGGCGTTCGACGATCATCTGCCGCAGGTCGTCGTCCAGGTGCAGCAGTTCGGCGATGGCGCTGCGGCCGCGGTAGCCACTGCCACGGCACTGGCCGCATCCCTGGGCGCGGACAAACTTCCAGCCAGCCACACCCTCGCGGGTCAGGCCCGAGCCAAACAGGGTGTCGTCATCGTGTTCGCAGGGGGTGGCGCAGTGCGGGCAGGCCAGGCGAATCAGGCGCTGGGCCAGTACCGCGTTCAGTGCAGAAACGAAGCTGTAGGGGTCGACCTGCATCTGGCTGAAGCGGCCGATCACATCGAACACGTTGTTGGCGTGGATGGTGGTGAACACCAGGTGGCCGGTGAGCGCCGACTGCACGGCGATCTGTGCGGTGTCCGGGTCGCGAATTTCGCCGACCAGGATCTTGTCCGGGTCATGGCGCAGGATCGAGCGCAGGCCGCGGGCAAACGTCAGGCCTTTCTTCTCGTTGACCGGGATCTGCAGCACGCCGGGCAGCTGGTATTCGACCGGGTCTTCGATGGTGATGATCTTGTCTACGCCATGGTTGATCTCGCTGATCATGGCGTACAGGGTGGTGGTCTTGCCGCTGCCGGTAGGGCCGGTGACCAGGATCATGCCGTAGGGTTCGGCGGCCAGCCGGCGCAGGGCGCGCAGGGTTTCGTCGGCAAAGCCCAGGGCTTGCAGTTGCACACCGCTGACCCGGTCGGACAGGTCCTGCTTGTCGAGCACCCGCAGCACCGCGTCTTCGCCAAAGATGCTGGGCATGATCGACACGCGGAAGTCGATTTGCCGGTCACCCACGGCGACCTTGAAGCGGCCGTCCTGGGGTACGCGTTTTTCGCCGATGTCCAGTTCGGCCATGACCTTGATGCGCGAGATCACCTGGTCGGCGAAAGCGCTGCCGCTGGCCTTGCCGGCGCCATTGAGCACACCGTCGATGCGGTACTTGATGGTCAGGCCCTGGCCGGTCATGCCCAGGTGGATGTCGCTGGCGTGCAGCTTGAGGGCGTCGTACAGGGTGGAGTTGACCAGTTTGACCACGCGGCTCTGGTCTTCGCTGATGCTGGCCAGCGACAGGCGTTGCAGCGGGTCGCTTTCATTGCTGGTTTCGGCTTCGTGGTCGAGGGCATCGACGGCGTGGAAACATTCTTCGTGGCGGGCCAGAAAGGTGGCCAGTTCGGCGGCGTGGGCCAGGTACAGCGGAGCACCTTGCAGCACATCATCGATCCAGGCCAGGCGGGCGTGGTCGAACGGGTCGGCGAACACGCCCAGCAGTTGGCCGCCCTGCTCGATCAGCACGAATTCGCGCTTCAGGCACACGGCCAGGCTGACCTTGTCGAAGCGTGGGGTGCTAGCCAGCAGGGTGTGGCTGTCCAGCACCGGGTAATGCAGGGTCAGGCCCAGGCGGCGGGTGAAGGTGTCGGGGGTGTCGCAGGCCAGGCGTTCCAGGCAGTTGAGCAGGCGCTCGTCGCTGGCTTGCAGGCGGGCCTGGGCCAAGAGGTCGCGGGGGTAGGCTGAGAATGGTGCTGGACTCTTCGCGAGCGAGCTCGCTCCTACAGGTTCAACGCAATCCTGTGGGAGCGGGCATGCCCGCGAATGGGCCGGTGCAGGCTGTAGAGCTTCCCGGGTTGCATCGAATGCTTCTGGCATGGCCTGCGACTCCGCTCAGGGGGCGCGTCGCAGGCTGGCTCGGCCAGGGTGCGGGCGCCGCTATTCCCCTGTGAGCAGTTGTTCGTCGTCGGGCCCTGGGGGCTTGGCGCCATTACGGCGGCGGTCAGCCAAAACCCAGCTTCCATCGTACAACTGCAGGGGGAACGATTCGTTCCTGTTCTGGCGTCGTTCGACGAACCCTTCAGCCGGGTTGTCCGTGGCCCTGCGCCGGCGCTCGATGCCCACCAGGTCGAAGATCGCACGTGCCAGTTCCGCCAACGGGAACGGCTTGAACAGGACATGACTCACACCGAGTTCGGCGGCCCGCTCACGCACCTCGACGGTGGGGTGGGCGGTAATCAGCACGAAGTGGCATTGCCTGTTCTTGCGTACGGCCTCCAGAACCTGAAAACCCTCCATGTCGGGCAAGCGGTAATCCAGCACAACTACTTGCGGTGCCAGGCTTTCAGCCTGCTCGATACCACTGGCACCGTCGTGGGCAACATGAACTTCCAGGCCTTGCGCCTGCAGATATGCTTGCAGGTTCTGCGCAAGAGTCTGTTCGTCATCGACTACCAATACTCTGTTCACCAAGGTCGACTCCCAAGAACTGCCCGGTTACCCGGTCTGCGAAGTGCGCCCTTGTACAAGCTTGAGCAGGCTTCGTGCCAGGCGTGAATAGTCATGTTGCACCGCTGTAAGTCATTGATTTGCCAAAGGTGCCGGCCAGCGCCCGAAACACCGCGGGCAGGCACACCCGCTCGGTTCCCCACAAGCGGGGAAACTGATGGCACATTGCCAAACCTTAATTCCCCAGCTTTGGGGGAAACGCCATCAGGGGCCTCAGTCGGCGATCTCCACTTTAGCGGATTCGCGCAAACGTTGGCGCACGGTATGACGCGCCTGCGCCTCCCGTTGGCTGATGAGCGTGGCCCTGGCCAAGACCAGGCCCTGTTCGTGTGTGACCAAAGGGTTATCACTTTGGTTCTGCGCTCCTTGCAACCTTTCTCGGTTGGCATCATAGAATGCCTCCACTTCGGCCTGGCTCGGCGCGTCGACTGCGCTGAGCTGGGCATACACCTGCTGTGCCGCCATCTCCTGCCGGGTGTATTCATTGTACTGTGCCCTATCGAAGCCCGCCTCTGCCAGACGCCGCTCGAAAATTGCCGGGCTGCCAAATGCCGCTTCCACCTCGCCGACGTGCGCCGACACCTGCTCATCACTGACGGCGATGCCTTGGCGTTGGGCCTCCTGCCATAGCAGCTCCTTGTCGATCAGATCGTCCAGGGCCTGGTCGCGCAGGCGCTTGTACAGGCCTGGGTTGCGGATACTGGTCACCGCGCGGCCCTGGGCGTTCAGGTATTCGCTGAAATAGCGCTCAAGGCGCATCAGCTCGATCTCCACGCCATTGACCCGCGCGGCGGGCACATCGGCCCAGCTCGCCCTGGCGACTACCAATAACAGGCACAGCAACACAATACGCATGGCAACCTCCGTTCAAGGGCTGTCCGGCACCGGCCGGTACGGGGTGACCGAGGTGAAGCGCGGCCCAGGCAGGGCCACCGCCACCACATGGGCACCGGCCATGCCCTGGCGGCGGCCGGGGCCAAAGCCCAGCGCCGGGGTCAGGCCGGTGGGCACATCGTGCAGGCCTTCCAGCGCGGCTATCAGCTGCTCGCGGCTGGCGTCACGGCCAATTTGTTTCAACGCCTCGCTCAACAGGCGCATGGCGCACAGGGTGTTGACCTGCAGCGACGCCTGGCGTGGGTCGAGGCCCTGGCGCTGCTGCAGGCCGGCCAGGGTTGCCAGGCCCTGCTCGGTCCAATCCTCGGGTACGTAGGGGTAGGCCAGGAACAGCCGTTGCGACCACTGCTCGGGCAAGTGCGCCACGGCGCCGGCCACCTGGCTGGAGGCGGCGAACAGATACGGCTGGCGGCCTGCCGCCTGCAACGCCGCCGCCAGTTCGGTAAAGGCCTGGGCGCGGCCGAGGAAGACGATGCCCTGCCCCTCCACTGCCTGGCCGTCAAAGGCCTGGATGGCGGGGGGCGCCCAGCCTTGCTGCAGCAAACGTTCGCGCACCTGCTCGGCCAACGCCGCCTGCTCGTTGCCGGCATACACCACGCGCAGTTCGCTCGGCGCCAGGCCCAGCGCTGCGCGGGCATGGCCGGCCAAGCTCAGCAGTTGCTCGGGTAACCCGGGTAGCGGGTCGAAGATCTGTGCACTGCCGCCACTGCGCGGGGTGTTGCCGATCAGGGGCACATTCTGTGGCGCCAGCAGGGTTGCCAGGCGCTGGTCGAGCATGGGCGCCAATGGCGAAATCAGGGCGAACACCCGCTCCTGCTCCAGCAACTGTTGCAAGGCCCGTTCGGCACTGGCCGGGTCGTAGCCCGGGTCAAGCACTACCAGTTCCAGGCGCCGCCCATGAATGCCGCCTTGCTGGTTGAGCTGCGTCACGCCGTCTTCCAGCACCGCACGCACCACCTGCCCGGCTTCAGCCAGCGGGCCGTTGGTGGGTAACAACGTGCCCAGGCGCAGCACGCCCTCTTCCACACCAGGGTCGCGGTCCTGGGCCAGGCGTTTGAGGTAGGCGGTAAGGTTGCGCTGGTCGGCCAGGGTCAGTTCGAAGCGCGGCATGGCCGGGTCGAGGCGGTTGCCGGCCGGGTCCACGCCATGCTGGATGGCCCGGGCCAGGCTGCTGTCGGTATAGGCCGGGTAGCTACGGCCGTTGGCCTCGCGCGCGCCCTGGCCAAGCGCCAGGCGTTGCCAGTCGAGGTTGGGCGGGCGCACACCGCCTTCGGCACGGCCGCGGCCATCGCTGCCATGGCAGCTGGCACACGGCAGCACGCTGGCTGGCACGCTCATGTCGCTGGCCCCGAGACGGGCCTGCAGTTGCGCATCGCCGCTGGAGGTGCCCTCACGGTACAGGCGTTTGCCGGCTTGTTCATGCTCGGTCAGGTCCAGGGCCAGGGCTGAAGCCAAGGGTGCCATGCCAAGCACGCATGCCAGCCATATCGCAAGCCTTGTGGGAGCGGCCTTGCGTCGCGAAAGGAGCGCGCAGCGCTCCCCGCTTTTTGCGGTAAAGCTGCCATTGCCGGGGCTGCTGCGCAGCCCTTTCGCGACGCAAGGCCGCGCCCACAAAAGCCATTCCCGCAATCGCTGATTCCACTGCGGCCAATCCCACAGGAGTCGCATGCTGCTCACCGACCAGCCAGTGGCTGAGCCAGCAGCTGCATGCGCTGGGCAATCGCCGCAGGCGGCGCATCCGGGCGGATCTTGCTCCAGCGCTTGCCGGCCACATCACCGGCAATCAGCTGCGTCGAGTGCTGTTCGGGGCTGGGCAGGAACTGGCCGATGCGGCCGAGCACCAGGTCGACATTGGCCTTGTCACCGGTCAGGAACAACCAGTTCGGCCCATCCACCCCCTGCTTCTCGGCAAACGCCTTGAGCGCCTCAGGGGTATCGTTCAGCGGATCGCTGCTGATCGACACAAAGGTTACCTGGCTGGCCAGCTGCGGCCCCATGGCTTCGCGCACTTCGCGCAGCTTGCGGGTAATCAGCGGGCAGGCGTCGGTGCAGTGGGTGAAGATCACGTTGAGCATCACTACCTTGTCCTTGAGCACATCGCTGTAGAAGCGCAGCTCGCGGCCGTTCTGGTCCTTGAGCACGGTGTCGGTGAACCAGGTTTGCGCATCGCGGGTGCCGCCGCCACTGGTCATCGCCTGCGGCGCTGGCTGCGGCTCGGGCGCCTGCGGGGCATGGCCTTCGTGGGCGAACGCCACCGAGGCGAGGATCCACAGGCAGCCGCCCAGTACCAGCCAGTCGAAGCCGCGCATGCTGGCGCGGCCGGAGGTTACCTGGCTCATGGTTGCACCTCGTGATGGTCGGCAATGGCGGTGCTCTTGGCATGCACGCGGCGGGCGCTGAGACGGTTGATTTCTTCGATCAGCACCGCCGGGTCGGTGAAGCCGTAGTAACGCGTCCAGTGCCCAGTGCGCCCGTCACCCACCAGTATCAACGGCGGGTGCTGGCTAAGGTCGGCACTGAAGCTGCCCAGGCCCTTGAGGGTTTCGGTGATGGCGTACGGGGTGCCGGTCAGCCAGCTCCAGCCCGGCCCTTTCTGGAAGGCCTTGGCATAGTCTTGCAGGCGCTTGGCATCGTCACGCTGCGGGTCGACGCTGATCGACACCATGTGGATCTCTTCGCCTACCCGGCCACCCAGTTGCTGCTGGACTTTGCCCATGATCGACGACACCACCGGGCACACCGTGGTGCAGCTGGTGTAGATGAAGCCCATGACCACCAGGTGGTCACCCACCAAGTCCCTTTCCAGGCGTACCGGCATGCCGTCCTGGTTCTGCAGCGAAACATCGGCAAAGCGTACGCTGGTCTTTTCCTGGCGCGCCGCCGGTGGTTGTTCGGCACTGCCGTTGTGGTCGTGGCCCGCATGGGCCAGGGCCAGGTTGCTGGCAAACGCCAGGCTCAGGGCCAGCAGTTTGAAAGAATGCTTGGTCTTCATCGCACATTCCTCGCGTCAGTCTGGGAGGCGTTGGTCGCTGCAGCCGGCAGGACACGCAGGCTGGTGTAGTTTTCTTCGGCAAACTTGCGCCCCAGCGAAGGTGACTGCACATGCAGGTACCAGGCGCCGGCTTCGGGCAAGGTCAGGGCCGCTTGATAGATGCCCTCGCCCACTTCCTGCAGCTGCAGGTTGCGTGGCATCGACGACGGCGCCAGGAAGTAGCGCAGGCTCAGGTCGTTCAGGCCCAGGCGCGGCTGGCCGTCGTCACCAACGATGCGCACCCGCGCGGTAAAGGCGCTGTGCTGCGGCAACGGTTGGTCCAGGCCGATGAACTCGGCATGCGCGCCCTTGCGCTTGCTGGCATTGGGTGACTCGGCCACGTCGGTGCTGAAGCAGTGGATTATTTGCGGCTGGTTGAGCAGGAAGGCCACGTCGAACGTGCCTGCAGCCGGCATTTTCACCGTCGAGCCATACACGCCGGGCGCCACCTCGCGCAGGCTGCGGTCTACGACGATGGCGGCGCGGGCCTGGTGGCCGCGGTTGTTGTAGCCGGACATCGGCGCGTTCATGCCCTCGGCATAGAAGTAGGTGGTGTTGTCCACCGGGTTGACCACGAACACCGAATTGTCATCGCGTGACACCGACAGGCCCTGCGCCAGCGGCAAGTCACCGGCCTGGCGCGGCGCCGCCGGGCCCGCCTCGAAGCCTTGGACGATCGGCGAGCGCCCTTCGCCCAGGCTGGCCAGGTTGATCATGCTCACCTTCGGCGAGGCCAGGCCACGCACATAGGCGTAACCCTTGGTGAACGTCAGCTGGTACGGTTCGGCCGCCACTGGGATGTGGTGGATCAGCTTGTCGGTACTGGCATCGATCACCAGGGCCTGGTTCTCCAGGGTATTGAGCACGATGCCATAGCGGCCATCGCTGCTGAAGCGCATGGGCCCCAGGCCCTGCTCGGCCTCGACGGTGTGGCGCAGCTGGTGGTTGCGGGCATCGAACACCCGCACGCTGCCTTCCTCGCCATCGACCACATAAACGGCCTGGGACAGCGCCGAATAGCTGACCGACAGCGGGTGCGGGCCAACCTTGATGGTCTTGGCCAGGCGCATTTCCGGGATGTCGATAATGCTCAGGGTGCCGCTGTCGCGGTTGCTGACGAAGGCAAAGCGCGAGTCGGCGCTGAAGGCGATTTCATGGTGCCCGGTGCCGGTATTGAAGCTTTTCAGGGTAGTGCGCCCTGGCACGTCGATTACCGTTACCCCGCCTTTGGCCGGGTCTTTGCTGTTATTGCCCACCCACAGCCGGTGCTGGTCAGGCTGCAGGGCCACCCGTACCGGCTGGTCGCCGGCGTCCAGGTCGGCCACGCGGGTGAAGGTTTCGGTGTCGATCACCGCTACCTTGCCGCGCTCGGGGATCGACACGAACACCTGCTTGTCGTCGCCAGTGGCCGCCCAGTCCATGGGCTGCCCGGGCAGGTCGATGCGGGCCATGGTGCTGGTCACGCCGCCCACCGACACGGTTGGGTCGATCACCGTCAGGCTGGCGTCCTTGTTCAGCATCAACAGGAAGTAGCTGTTCAGGTCGAGCAATGGCCGGGCACCGATGCTGCTTTTCAGAAACAACGCGACCCGCGCCTTGCAGCTTTGGTCGCGGTCACCCACCGGGGCCGATTGCGCCGGGTCGATCCACGCCCCCGGGGCCATGCCCGACAGCGGCTGGCCACTGGTCTGGTCGCTGACCTTGAAGCGGATGTTGGCGAAACTGCCTTCCTGCAGCTCGCCCCCGGCCAGCGGCCGGGCCTCGAACTCCACGGTTACGCCGTCCCGGCTGAGGCGGTGCAGGGCCTGCGGGTCGGCAGGTTCCTGCAACAGCTCGCGGGGGTCGCACCAGAGCTCTTCATAGGCAAGCCCAAGGCCGATCAAGGCCATGCTCAGCAGTAGGCCGGCATGAACCGGCCGCAGTTTGAGCTTCATGGTTGCGCCCTCTTGCTCAGGCGGTGCAGATGTTGCTCGAACGGGGCGGCGAATTCGGGTGGGACGACCATGCAACACCTCCACGAGGCTCATTGTTCTATGCAGTGCTCAAGCAAGTGGTATGCCATCTGCAAAATACTTTTAAAACAAAGCGTTAGCGCAACTACCGGAGAACATTGGGGAGGATGCCCCAGCGCTATTCCCCGAAAACGGGGGTCAACCGGCGAAAAAAAGCCGCTGGCATGTGCAGCGGCTTTGTTCTTCGTTATCCATCTGCACGAATGGGCGTCCTTGCCCGGTATTCAGTGACTATTGCGCCGGGGCCGTTGCTGGCGGCGCTTCGTTGGTCACCCGCAGGATCCCCCACAACCCCGAGAGGTTGCCGTAGGCGGCGTAGTCGCGGAACAGGTAGTCACCCGCCACTGCGTTAGCCCCGCCGGCACTTGGCAGCATGAAGCTGAAGTGCGCCGCTGGCAGTACACTTTCCTGGGCACCGATGTACATGGCCATCGGGTTGAAGCCAAAGCGCACCGAGCCGATGCCGGGCAGGCTCGTGGGGTAGCCGTTCACATCACTCTTCTCGGCCTGGTAGTTGTGCAGCGGCCACAGGTGCCCATCCAGCTGGTAAGTGATGCCGCGGCTGCCGCCACTGGGCATCAGCACATGGCTGCGCACTGGCTGGCCAGGCTTGGCATACAGCACCGGCGTTTGCGGATCACCGCCTACCAAGGCATTGCTGTAGGCCATGTGCGCGTTGGGCACATCCGCGAAGCCAAAGCCATCGGCATGGCCGAAGGGGGCGTCCGGAGCCAGGCCAAAGCGCAGCCACAGCGGCTCAGTCTTGTAGTTCAAGGCCATGTTGCCGTTGTCTTTCGGGTCGCCCGGTACACCATTACCCTCGGTAGCGATGCCTTCGACAGGACGGCCATCCGCCCAGCGCATGTTCATCGAGCGCTGCCACACCGTTACCAGGTCGCGATAGTCGGGCTGCCCGCTGACCTTGACCGTAGCCTGCGCACGGCTGGCGGTGTCCTCGGCCCAGGTCGCCGTCTGCGGCAAGATGCTCATGCCACCGACCAGGCCTTTTTGTGGCTGCTTGATGAAGTCCGACGGGGTCAGGTTGAGCCCACCGAACTCGATCGCCGTGGTGTTGATGTTGTCCACCGTGCGGCCCAGTTGCAGCATCGGCTTGCCTTCGCGCTCCAGGTGGCCGGCATAGTACTGGTACACCCGGCTTGGGTAGGCGCCGCTGTTGCCCGCCCGAGGCGGTACGGTCTGCACGGGGTTGGCCCCCACGTTGGCACCGTCGGACTTGGTGATGTCATAGGCCAGCAGCTGGGCATGCAGGCCCACATGGCTCGACGGCCGCATCAGGTTGTTGTTGAAGGCCGTGGAGCCTTCGCTACCGAAGCGGTCACGCTTGACCACGTTCTGCATCACTGCAGTGCTGGGCAGGTCCGGCATCACCAACGGCAGGCGGTTCTCCAGGGTGATACTGATGCAGTCCCCGGCGTTTGCGCGCAGTACCAGCGGCTCAACCGGCACGCCGGCCTTGAGCTTGCCAGTAGTCGCGTCCAGGTCGGCCTTGCGCACGTACAGCACTGCGGTCGGGTCATGCAGCGGTGCGCTGTGGCCGCCCACGGTGAAGGTGGTGCCATCCTCCTCGTCGACAACCGTGACCTGCGGGATGCTGGTCTTGCGGCTGTTGAACACCAGGGTGCCGCCATTGGCCTTCAGCGGGCCGCCGACATGCTGGCCGACACCGGCCGGGTCGTTGATGCTGACCCCGTTGCGGTTCTCGAGGATGTCGTTGGCCAGCGCCGCGACAATCTCGTAACTGCGCTTGACCGTAGTGCGGGTACCGATGCCGTTGGGGTTGGCTGTGGTTTTCGGGCAGATGCCGTCGAAGTTCACGGTATTGCGCATGGCCACCGGTTGCGGGTTGTTTGGCAAGGCGAACAGGTCCGCGCGCTGTGCGGTGTAGTTGCGCATCACCCCCCAGATGCCGTTCCAGTAACCTTCCAGTGCCGCGTCCATCGAGTACAGGTAGTCGCCGTTGGTGGCAGCGGAGCTGGAAATCATCGACACCGGCGCCATGAAGCCCATCTGTTCGGAAATACCGATCATCTGCGAGGACTTCCAGCCGGAGTTGGAGCTGCTGCCAAAACCAGAGCCGTTCTGCAGCCACTTGACGCCATGCAGGGTGACGTTGTGTTCCTCCTCATGACCGCCTGCATGCAGGCGCAGGCGCACGTTGTCCCCGGAGTAGGTACGCAGCATGGGGGTGAACGGGTCGCCTGGCTCGCTGCCCGCCTTGTTGATGTGGGGTGGGAACAGGGTCGTCCCGCCAGTTGGGCCAACCGCTGAAGTAATCGCCGAAGGCGCCATGTTCATGGCCGGGATTGCACGGTCGGTACGGCTCTGCAAGGCATAGCTCAGGTCGCCGCCAAGGCCGTCGGCCTGCATGCCACGCTTGCCGTCTGGGCCAACCTTGTTCGGGTCGAATACGCGCAGGGCCAGTGGCTCGTTGCGGTAGTTGACAACGAACATGCCTGGGTCATCCACGGAAATCGCCTGTGGGCAAGGCCGGCTCGGGCAACCTGGGCTCAAGCCGCCACGCGATTCAACCACCGATTCGAGCAGGTTGGATGCCTTCTGCCGCACGGGCGGGTTGATGGCGTAGCGGAAGCTGTCTGCCGTGGCTGGGTAGGACTGGCCGTTGGGGATACCGTCAGGGCCGGCCCCAACGTACACGCCGGCTTCATAGGCATGCTGGAAGTCGCTGTACTCCAGGAAGAACTCGCGGTAGCTGTCGTTCTTGCCGTCGCCATCGTGGTCACCGGTCTGGATCACCGCCTGCCACGAGGTCGGGCCGCCGTCCTGGCGCGTGGCCGGGTTGTATAGCTGCTCGCCGGTTTCGGCGTGGTACCAGGTGGAGCCGGCAGGCTCAGCCAGCACGGTGGCATACAGGCCCAGTTGCTGGTGGGTCGATGGGCCAAGGTGGTCGTGAGTGAAGATGGTACCCAGGCCACGATCCACGTTGTTCACGTTCACCAACGGGTCAGCGAACCAGCGTTGCATGGCCGTGCGTGCGCCAATCCAGTCAGCCCGGCCAAAGCGGCCAAAGTACGGGTGCTGTTTGGCTTTAGGGCAGGCGGCAGTGCCGTCGCGGGTATCACCTTCGGTGCAACCGTTGTAGGCACGAATGGCATGCACGCGCTCAACCACGCTGCCGGGCGAGAGAATGCCGTCTTCGTAGTTCCAGCCGTTGGCCGAGCCGTCGGCGGCGGTCAGGTCCCACTTGGGCAGGTGGATATGCTGGCCGATCACGTCGGTCGGGGTGCGCACCTGGTAATCGTCCATCTCATAGATGTTCGGGATCAGGTTGGTGTGCTGGTACATGGTGCAGTCGAAGGTGTTCATGCGCATCACCAGCGGCTCTGGTGGGCGCTGCTTGGTGATCACCGGCCAGGCGTCTTCCCACAGGGCGAGGATGCGCGCCTGCGGGAAGTGGTAGCCGACCTTGTTGTACACCGCGTCGAACTGGATGTTGGCACCCTTGTAGATGCGTGGGCGGTCGGCGGTAAAGGTTGAAGCGCCACGGAAGCTCAGGCCAGTAAGGCTTTCACCGCTGAAGAACTCGCCCACCCCCGAAGATTGGGTCAGGCGCTTGCCACGGTCATCCATGCACGGCTCGTAGAACGGCGCGCCGGCAGTCGGCAAGGCACCGTTGGTGCGGAATGCCTTGGCCACTGGCTGGCTGCCGGGGATCAGCGCATAGCTGGGGTGTTCGGCCATGGCATGGAACTGCATGGCCGCCTGTTCGACGTCGGTGCCCTCTTCCGGCAGGTAGATGGGCTTGGCCTTGTGTACCACCTTGGTGAAGTCCAGTTTGGTGGTGGTAGTCACGGCCTCGCCGCCAGCGGATACACCGTCCAGCGCGTGGCGACCGAGGCCACCATCCCAGCCATCGACCTGGTTCGCATCCAGGTTGGCCCACAGGGCCTTGCCGCTGGCCTTGAGCTGCCGGGCCAGGTCGGGGTCGAGCATGTCCAGTGGTGGGGTTGGCGGGCGGTTGCCGACGCTGCTTTCCATGCCACCGATCCAGAACGGGTAGCCTGGGTTTTTCAGGGTGCCGTCGGCGTTGCGGTTGGCATCGGTGCGGTCGACCATGGCCAGCGAGCCGATGGCCTTGCGCACGGGGGCTTCGTTAGCGTGGTCGTCATCGCCCTCTTCTTCGTCATCGTGATCGTCGTCATTGGCGGCGACCATTTCTTCGGAAAGTTTCGGCACCACCACAACCTTGCCTGGCATCGGCGCCATGGCCTTGCCGGGCAGCGGCACAATGGCCGGGATAGGTGTGCCAGCGATGATCTCGCCATCCGGCAGAGCCCGGGCGCCCACCGCTGGCTTGCCGCTGCGCAGGGCGAACGGCGTACTGTGGAAGCCATTCTCGCCTTGCCCGCTCACTTCCAGGCGGGTGCCTTCTTCAAACACGTCGTGTACCCGCCACATGGCCCACATGCCCTGGGCAAAGTGCGGGTAGAAATGGCAGTGGTAGATGGCATCACCCGCGACCCGGTTACGGTTACCCGAACCACCGTTGGCGATTTCGTAGGTGTAGCCGATACCCGGACCGATGCCTTGGGCATCGATATAGTCGGAGTTATCGTCGTTGGGGTTGAACAGCCACTGGTGGCCGTGCAAGTGGAAGATGTGCTGTTCATGGCCATTGTGGGTGTTGCGGAACTTGGTGAAATCGCCGATGTAGCTGTGGTGCACGTTGGCTGGTTCGGCAGGGTAAAGCGCCATGCTGGCTTTCACGCCCACGGCGTTTGCGGGGGGCGTTTCACCTGGGCGGATGTTCTCAAGGCCAACGTTGGCCGGCACGTCCACCAGGGTACCGATGTCACCTACCGTGTGGGCGCTGAGGAAGAACTCCTCGTAAGCGCACGACAGGCAGTCATGCATTGGCCCTACGCCCAGGCGGTTGGCGACCACTTCGGCGCCCATGCCGCCAGAGCCGTAGTTGATCATGAACGAATCGCGCGTCGGCTCCAGCACATGGCCCATCACCGGGTCGGCCCAGTAGCCGGGGAAGGCCTGGGTGGCAGCCACTTCGTCGGCAAATTGCGAGGTGAAATCGCGGAACGCCTCCAGACGGTTGGGCAGCGCCGGGTTGCGCTTGCCGATGTTCTCCAGCGGGTAGGTGGATTTGGGGAAGCTGCCGTCCGGGTTAGGGCCCATGACGATGGCATCGGTTTCACTGTTGAGGATCTCGTTGCCGTTGACCATGGCAATGATCGGTTTGCCGGCCTTGCCTTCGGCAAGCCACGGCTGCGCTTGCGGGTAGCGGGCTTCGTAGTCGATCACCGGCTGGCCGGTGGCGGTCCGGCCGGTGGTGGCCAGGCGCATCTCTTCTTCAGTCAGCGTGTTGCGGTAGGTGCGGCCACCTTTGGGCACTACCACCACTTGGCCAAACAAACCATTGGCGACGTTGCCAGCACCACCCTGGCCACCAAAGGTGGCCCCTTGGCTGGTGGCGGCGAAAGCCCCCTCGCGTTCCGCATAGAGCGTATAGCTGCGGGTGTTGCCCGGCGAAACCAGGAAGTTGCCATTGCGACCGGTGTTGGCTGCGATATCGCCAATGCTGTTCACGGCCTGCATGCCGTTGACCTGGAAGCCTACGTGGCGATCATTTACCTGCTCATCGGCGACGAAGTTTTCGTTGGCTTCGTTTTCGATTTCCGGCCCTTCCTCTTCACCCTCGGGCTCTTCAGCCTCGATGCCGTGCTTGTTCGGGTTGGCCCGGTAATCGAGCAAGTTGGTCAGGTTGACCGTGAGGCAGTCACCGGCGGCCACACGCAGCACGATGGGCCGTGGGCGCTTGTCCGGGCGCAGGGTGACTTTGCCCGGTACTGCGGCCCCGCCCATGCTGAGGGGGACGTTCTTGTCGTCTACCACGTCCTCGCGCAGGGCGAACATCATGCCATTGGCGTTTTGCGCGCCAAGGCGGTTGAACATCAGTGGCTGGTCCAGCGCCACCACGTTGGCGACCAGGGTGCGCTGGCACTGGACGGCCGCCTCGCTGGTCGAGTCCCAGCCGAACAAGGCCAGAACAAGTGATGACAGGATGGGGCCTTTGAGCGGTGTCGACATGCTGCACCTCCGGGACACAGGTTCTCTGCGGGGTGCTTCAGCAAGGTGTATGCCAGGTGAAAATTTCTATTTTTTTCAGCGAGTTGCGAAGGCGAGCGAAGCAGATTGGGGTGGATCCCCCAGCGGGTTTCCCCGAATTGGGGTGGGGATTGCTGGCGAAGCTGATGCCAGGTACCGCGTCGCCTGCGGGGGCTGCTTTGCAGCCCATCGCGACGCAAGGCCGCTCCTACAGCCGATACGGTCGATGTAGGAGCGGCCTTGTGTCGCGAAAGGGCCGCAGCGCGGCCCCGGCAATTTCGCAGTGATGTGAAGATCGTGCCGGCCTTCTAACCTACTAACCCGCGTACGCAGAAGTACAGGATCGAAGGCCCCATCAGGCAGCCCAGGCCAGTATGGAAGGTAGCGGTCAGCGCCCCGTACGGCACCAGGCGCCGGTCAGTCGCCGCCAGCCCGGCCGTCACCCCCGACACGGTCCCCGCCAACCCGCCAAACACCATCGCCGAACGCGGGTTGTCCAGCGCCAGCAAGCGCGCCGACACTGGGGTGAACACCATCACCAGGATCGCCTTGATCAGCCCTGTAGCAATCGACAATGCCATCACGTCCGAGCTTGCACCCAGCGCCGCCCCGGTCACCGGCCCGACGATATAGGTCACCGCACCCGCGCCAATGGTGGTCATGCTCACTGCATCGCGGTAACCGAAGGCATAAGCCACCGCCGCGCCGACAATGAACGGCAGCACCGTGCCCAGCAGCAACGCCACCGCGCCGATCATGCCGGCCCGCCGTGCTTCAGTGGCCTGCACTTCGAAGGCCGTGGCGACAATGGCGAAGTCACGCAGCATGGCCCCGCCCATCAGGCCGATACCGGAGAACAGCGCCATGTCGGCCAGGCCTTTCTGGCCGCCAGTGATGGTACCGCCGACCCAGGCCAGCACCAGGCCGATGACAATGGCGATGGCCGAGCCGTGCACGCGGCCAAAGGTCAGGTACTTCGACAACAGCACCGACAGCCACATGATCCCACCAACTACCGCAAAGGCAGTGATCAGGCCGTTATGTTCCAGGGCATTATCAATGATCGGCCACATGTTCAGCGCCCTCCTGCAGGGGCAGCCTGCACATTGGTTTCGGGGCCAGCCTCAACCGCTGGCAGGGGTTCGCCGCGATGGCTGCGGCTGATCAGGGCGATGGTCGCGCCGCACACCAGTACCGCGCCCACTGCCGCCAGCAGTGCCACCGGCCCGCCGTGCAGGGCGGTGACCACGTTCTGCTGGGCGGCCATGGCCACCACCACCGGGATGTACATGGCGCCCCAGAAGCCCACGCCGAATTCGCACTCCTTGCTCATGCCGCCGTTGCGGTGCATGTACAGGCGTGCGCAGATCAGCAGGATCATGGCGATACCGACCCCGCCCACATTGGATTTGACGCCCAGCAGCACGCCCAGGAAGTCGCCGACGATGACGCCAGCGAGCGTGCAGACCGCCAGCAGTGCCACACCATAGATGATCATTGTTGTTGTCCTCAGGTAGTGTCGAAGTTGCTTGTTGTTGTTCTTGTAAACACACACTTGTGCAGCGTTCGCAGTCTTTGTGGGAGCGCGTTAGCCAGCCATCATCGATCGTCAGCCACCTCCTGGCGCAGCAGCGCATCCAGGCTGTCCCAACGGGTGCCTTCCACCGCCACCACCCTGCCCTGTTCGAACACCGGCCGGGCCAGCCCGCTGAGCACGCTGCCAGGCGGCATTTCCAGGTGCAGGCGTACCCCGCGCTCATAGGCGTTGCGCAACGTAGCACGCCAGTCGACCACCCGTGCCATGTTGCCGGCCAGGTCGTCGCGCAGGCGCTGCGGGTCGAAGATCGGCCGCGCGCTGCTGCCACTGAGATAAGTGATACGTGGCCGTTGCAGTTCAACCGTGGCGAACGCACTGAGCAACTCCGCTGAAGGGCCAGCCAGCAGCGGGCAATGCGACGGCACGCTGACCGCCAAGCGCCGGGCTACACCTTGGCCAAGGCGGCGTGCCTTGGCAGCAACTGCAGCCATCGCCGTATCGCTACCAGCAATGACGATCTGGTTTTCGCTGTTGAGGTTGGCGACATACACCTCACCACCCACCTCGCCCAGCAAACGCTCGACGCTGGCCAGGTCCAGGCCGCTGAGTGCAGTCATGCCGTACCCTTGCGGATAGGCACGCTGCATCAGCTCGCCACGCAGGGCAACCAGGCGCACGGCATCGGCAAAGCCCAGGGCACCCGCCACGACCGCAGCCGGATAGGCCCCGATCGACAGCCCCGCCACATAATCCGGCGCAGGGCTGCGCTGCATCAGCCAGCGCGCCCAGGCCACGCCGCTCAGCAGCAGGCACAGCTGCACGGCGCGGGTAGATTGCAGGGCTTGCTGGCTGTCCAGCGCAAGTGCTGACTGGCCGAGGGTGTCGCTGGCCTCTTCCAGCAGTTGCCCGGCACCTTCAGGCAGACGCTGCAGCATGCCCACCTGCTGGGCGCCCTGGCCAGGAAAGGCGAACAGGCTACTCATGCGGCACGCTCCAGCGCCGCCCATGGGTCGCTGACCAGGCGCGGGCCATGGAGCGACTTGAGCAACACGCGGCGGGCGAAACCAGCCCATTCACGCAAGGCAACAGCACCTGCCGGGGTTTCCAGCTGAACGTCGATACGGCACGGCGCGCAGTCGAGGATATCCAGCAGTTCTCGCGCCTGTGCACGGGCCAGCGGTTGTGGCGTGTGCAGCAGCAAGTCGAGGTCGCTGTCGGCATGTACCACTTCAATACCGGTAGCAATCTGGTACCCCACCCCACCCGTTGGTCCCCAAGCCAGGCCACTGGCATTCAACACTGGGGCAATCGAGGCCAAAGCCCGCAACGCAGGCCACGGGCCTTGCCTTTGCCAGCGCAGCGCTTCGGGGCCTTGCTGACGCTGAATATCGGCCAGCCGCATCAACGCCCCCAAGCGCTGCGCCCGGCCCTGACCACGCAGCCCAACCGCCACCCAGCCGGCCTCACAGGTGGCACGGCGCACCACCACCGGCCGGCCGCTTGCCAACACCTCCCGCGCCCACTGTGGCGCATCAGCAGGCAAGCCCGAGGCAGGCATCCCCCAGAGCAGGTCGTGCGGCCTTGGCGCGCTCATCTCAAGCGCCCTGCCACTGGCGGCGCAGCTGCTCGCGTACCTGGCGCGAGGCACTGCGGTTCTCGCCCGCCAGCCGCGACGACAGGTCGGTCGAGCTGCCAATGTCGCGTACAGCGTCGGCCAGGCAAGCACGTACCTGGGTAATGTCGGCGCTGCTCGGTGCCTCGGCGTTGTCCACCGTCAAACGGCGCCACAGCAGGCCCAGCGAGGCGTAGCTGGCCAAGTCGTAGGCCATTGGCGGTACCTCGGCGGCCAGGGCTTCCAGCTGCTCGACGCTGCGCAGGGTTATGCGCGCCGCCGCTGCCTTGCCCATGGCGTGCACCATTACCCCGGCATCGTCCAGGGCGATCAGGCGCTGGGCCTGGTAGCCGTGGGCCAGAAAGGCGCCCGACATGGCCTTGCCGACCAGCAGCCCGATCACCGGGTGCCCGGCCAGCCGCGCCTGGGCATAGGCTTGCACGGCAGCGGCCAGCGCCTGGTGGATGCCCAACGCTTCCTCGCGGCGGCCATAGGCCTGGCTGGGTACATCGATCACCGCAACGATGGCGCGTTTCTGGCCGTTGCAGTCAGCCTCCACCGCCTCGCTCACGGCCTTGGCCAGGCCCCAACCCTCCAGCAGGCCGACCTCGCCCGAGCGGGCGCGGGGGAACGGGTTGTCGGCATCCGGCACCACGGCGATGAAGCGCGCCAGGCGGTTGTCCAGTTCGCCATCAATAACCCGCAACGACGCAGGGTAACCCGGCAAAGCTTGCCCGCCGGCCAGGCCCGGCAGCCAGTTCAAGGCACGGTTCATTTGGCTACTCCTTGATAAAGGTCACGCACCGCAGCGGCGTCCAATTGCGGGCAGTCACTGCCCAACCGGGCCAGGCGTTCGAGGAACCAGGCGTGCTGGCTGGCGCGGTCTGTGGAGGGTGCGTCAAGCAACTGCAGCAAGCGTTCGCGCAAGGCGTCAATGTCGTCAGCAACATAGCCATCGACCAGCCCGCTGGCATGGCGCTGCTCACCACCGCTCAGGCTCCAGATGAAGGGGCGGTCCTTGGCGTCGTATTCGCCGATGCCGGCCTCCTGCTCGATCACTTGCGGGCCGTTGAGGCCCAGGCGGGCTTCACGGGTGACCAGCAAGTGGCTGCACAGCCCGGCAGCGATCGACATGCCGCCGAAGCAACCAACCGAGCCTGCGATCAGGCCGATTACCGGCTGCCAGGTACGCAGCTCGACAATCGCTGCCTGGATTTCGGCAATTGCCGCCAGGCCGAGGTTGGCCTCCTGCAGGCGCACGCCGCCAGTTTCCAGCAGCAACACCGCGCAGGTGGCAATACCGTTACGGTTGTCTTCGATGGCCAGTTCCAGGGCACCGGCAATCTTGGCACCGCCCACCTCGCCCATGCTGCCGCCCTGGAAGCCGCCTTCGATGGCTGCTACCACAGCGTTGCGCCCGTTCAGCAGGCCCTTGGCGATGACCACGCCATCATCG
This sequence comes from Pseudomonas sp. TWI929, assembly GCF_039673335.1. Lineage (NCBI taxonomy): Bacteria > Pseudomonadati > Pseudomonadota > Gammaproteobacteria > Pseudomonadales > Pseudomonadaceae > Pseudomonas > Pseudomonas sp. TWI929. The sequence goes on along the minus strand of NZ_JBDJLK010000034.1, from coordinate 23,131 downwards.
GCCTGCGGCACGATGCCCTGGCGCGGCAACCACGGTGACATCAGCCGGTCGAACGGGCCCAGCAGTTCGCGAAAACTACCTGGGTCGAGCACGGCGCGGGCGCGCTGACGGGCGCCCAGTTCAACAAAGCTGCGGCTACGCAGCAAGCGGGCGGTGTCAGTCATGGGCGATCTCCTCGAAACCTTGCTCCAGGCGCAGGCGCACCACGCCTGGGGTGGCGCCGAAGTCATGAATGTCGATGTTCACGGCCGGCCAGGCGCGGCCTTCGAACAGGCGCTGGAACAGTTGTGCCCAGCGGGCGCCACTGCCGTTTACCGAAGTCACTACCTGAATCCGCAGGTTGCCGGCAGTGCCGGGTTCGATCAGCACTTCGAGGTCGCCGGAGCTGACACAGCCCACCAGCGTGCGACCACGCCCCGGTTCGGCGGCGGGGAAGTTGAAGGTCAGGGTTTCCATGTCACAGGCTCCCGGCTTTGTCGAGGAACAGGCAAGCGGCCAACAGATCGGCGGCGCCGCCCGGTGAGGCATTCAGGTGCAGCAGTTGCTGGTCAAGGTTGCGTAGTTGGCGGCGCCCTGCCAGCGTGGCACTACCGCCTTCGGCGAGTACGGCCTGCGCCCCGTGCTGGACGGCAGCCAGCCCGGCTGGGCCGCTGCGCCAGAGCACGCAGGTGTCGCTGAGCACGGCCATGATGGCCAGTAAGGCGTCGAGCCGGGCATGTGCTTCACTGGCGCCGTTGGCGCGGCTTCGCTGCAGTTGTGGCAGGCCGTGGCCAATGATCGCAGGGAAGCCTTGTTGCGCCTGTTCGCGGGCGCCGCTGCTGCCATAGCGTTGGCGCACCTGCAGGCCGTGGCTGTGCTGCTGCGGCATGGCCGGGTCGTCGAACAGGGCAATGCGCCCTGCCCGCGCAGCCACCGTGCCGGGGTCGGCATCGGGGCCAAGGGCCTTGGCGGCGACCAGCAGGCCCAGGGCCCAGATTGCGCCGCGGTGCGTATTGACCCCGTTGGTTGCGGCCAGCATCGCGGCTTCGCCTTCGCGGCCGAGTTGGCCCAAGGTGGTGCGCAGGGGTTGGCTGATGGTGCCAGCGGTTTGCGCGGCTTCGGCCATGTTGCGCAGGCAGGGCCACAGGGCCAGGGCCGAGGCGTGCATCAGGGCCAGGGTCATGTCGCTGTGGGCGCCGTTGCTGCGGCGGTCGACCAGGCCGGGCTTGGGCGACAGGTCGGCTTCGTCGATCAGGGCTTCTATGGCCAGGTCGGCCAACTGGTCGACCAGGGCGATTTGGGCTGGCTGGGCGGGCCTATTCGCGGGTGAACCCGCTCCCACAATGACCGCGTCTGGTTTAGGCTCAGCGTCCGGCCTCTTCGCGGGCATGCCCGCTCCCACAGGGACCGTGCTGGTTTCAAGAGTTGCGGTGTAATTGTAGGAGCGGGCGTGCCCGCGAAGCTCCGCATGCGGTTGCAAGTCGAGTGCTTTCATCACCAGCTCCTGAACCGTGCAGGCGGGTTGTACAGCCCGCCGGACCATTCGACCAGGTCGGCAATGCTGCGTGCAGCCAACAGCTCGCGGCTGGCGTCGGTGCGGCGGATGCCAAGGTCTTCGGGCAAAGCGACCAGGCCTTGCTGACGCAGGCGCAGGGTATCCTTGGGGTCATGCCGCAGGCCGATGGCGGTAACCCCGGCCACGGCGGCGATCATCTGCTGGCGTTCTTCCAGGCTGCGAGCCTTGTACAGGTAGGCGATGCCCTCTTCGGTCAGCAGGTGGGTAACGTCGTCGCCGTAGATCATCACCGGCGCCAGCGGCATGCCGGCTTTCTTCGCCACCTCCACCGCATCAAGGGTTTCCACGAAGGTGGGCTTGCCGCCTTCCTGGTAGGTCTCGACCATCTGCACCACCAGCTTGCGCCCGCGTTCGAGCATGGTTTCCGGTACGGTCATGTCGAGCCAGGCCGGGGTCGCGTGGCGTCGACCGCGCGGGTCGTGGCCCATGTTCGGCGCACCGCCGAAGCCGGCCAGGCGGCCGCGGGTCACGGTCGAGGAATGGCCATCGCCATCCACCTGCAAGGTAGCCCCGATGAACAGGTCCACGGCGTACTGCCCAGCCAGCTGGCACATCATGCGGTTGGAGCGCAGCGAACCATCGCGGCCGGTGAAGAACACATCAGGGCGCTGGGCGATGTAGTCCTCCATGCCCAGTTCGGTGCCGAAGCAGTGCACGCTTTGCACCCAGCCGGTCTCGATGGCCGGAATCAGCGTGGGGTGCGGGTTGAGCGTCCAGTTGCGGCAAATCTTGCCCTTCAAGCCCAGCGACTCGCCATAAGTGGGCAGGATCAGCTCGATGGCCGCGGTGTTGAAGCCAATGCCATGGTTCAGCGACTGCACCTGGTGTTTTTCGTAGATGCCGCGAATCGCCATCATCGCCATCAGCACATGCACCGGCTTGATATGGCGCGGGTCACGGGTGAACAGCGGTTCTATATAGAAGGGCTGGTCGGCAACCACCACGAAATCGACCCAGGACGCCGGGATGTCGACCCGTGGCAGGTCATCGACGTGGTCCACCAGCTGGTTGACCTGGGCGATGACGATGCCGTCGCTGAAGGCGGCAGGCTCCACCAGGGCCGGGGTGTCTTCGGTACTGGGGCCGGTGTACAGGTTGCCGTCACGGTCGGCCATGAAGCCAGCCACCAGGGTAACGTTGGGTATCAGGTCGACCAGCAGCCGCGAATACAGCTCGATATAGGTGTGGATGGCGCCGACTTCGAGCACGCCATCTTCCAGCAGTTGACCGATGCGCAGGCTTTGCGGGCCGGCGAAGGAAAAGTCGAGCTTGCGGGCGATGCCGCGCTCGAACAGGTCCAGGTGCTCGGCACGGCTGACGCTGGGCATGATCATGTGCAGGTCGTGCAGGCGCCCGGGGTCGACCTTGGCCAGCGCACGCGAGAGGAAGTCAGCCTGTTTCTGGTTGTTGCCTTCGAGCACCACCCGGTCACCGGGCGCGAGTAATAGCTCCAAGGCTTCGACGATACGCTCGGTGGGCAGCACCACGCCGTCGGCGAGGTGGCGGACCCGGTCAAGGCGGCGCTGCTTTTCGGCGCGCCGCCGCGACCATTGCGGCGGTGGAATTTGTGTTGTTGTCATGGTGACTCCACGGGTTCGCTGTCGTGGGAGTCACATTAGGGCTGGGGCCAGTCGAGCATCAATCAAGCTCAAAGCGCGATCATTACGATAAGGTTAACGAACTCCAGAGTTTCCTCGGTCGCCCTGGAACCTTGCTAGAGTGGCGATAGGGCCATGTAAGCAAAAATGCAGAATCCCCCTGCAGATTTGTCGATTGTGCAAGGCAAATTCGCATGACAGGATCCTGCGATCCTCCAGCGAACTCCAGACTTCACTTGGAAAATCAATAACAAAGCAGGGAGAACGCAATGACTGCGCACGCTCATGCCTCGGCAACCGACCACGTACTGGCCGAGGTTCGCAACCAGATCGGCCACCTGACCCTGAACCGCCCAGCCGGCCTCAATGCCCTGACCCTGGACATGGTCCGCAGCCTGCGCCAGCACCTGGACCAGTGGGCCGAAGACCCACAGGTGCGCGCGGTGGTGCTGCGCGGCGAAGGCCCCAAGGGCTTCTGTGCCGGTGGCGATATCCGCTCGCTGCACGACAGCTTCAAGGCCGGCGACACACTGCACGAAACTTTCTTCGTCGAGGAATACGCCCTCGACCTGGTCATCCACCGCTACCGCAAGCCGGTGCTGGTGCTGATGGACGGCTTCACCCTCGGCGGCGGCATGGGCCTGGCCCAGGGTTGCGACCTGCGCGTGGTCACCGAACGAAGCCGGCTGGGCATGCCCGAAGTCGGTATTGGCTACTTTCCTGATGTCGGCGGTAGTTACTTCTTGCCGCGCACCCCCGGCGAGCTGGGCATCTACCTGGGCGTCAGCGGCGCGCAGATCCAGGCGGCTGATGCCCTGTACTGCGGCCTGGCCGATTGGTACCTGGCCAGCGATCAGCTCGCCGCCCTCGACCAAGGCCTGGACCAGCTGAGTTTCGGCGACCACCCGCTCAAAGACCTGCAGAACCTGCTGGCCAAGCTCGGCACCCAGGTACTGGGCGATGCGCCACTGGAAAAACTGCGCCCGGTCATCGACCACTTCTTCGCCCTACCCGACCTGCCCGCCATGGTCGAGCAACTGCGCGCGGTGAGCATCGGCGACAGCCATGCCTGGGCGGTGGCCACCGCCGATCAGCTGGAAAGCCGCTCGCCACTGGCCATGGCGGTTACGCTGGAGATGCTGCGCCGCGGTCGCCAGCTAGGCCTTGACGACTGCTTTGCCATGGAGCTGCACCTGGACCGCCAGTGGTTCCAGCACGGCGATATCATCGAAGGCGTGCGCGCCCTGATCATCGACAAGGACAAGCAGCCACGCTGGAACCCGCCGACCCTGGCCGCGCTGCAACGCCAGCGGGTCGACCAATTCTTCGAAGGCCTGTGAGCCCGGGAGTACACAGATGCAAGACCTGGAACTGAGCGAAGAACAGATCATGATCCGCGACATGGCACGGGACTTTGCCCGTGGCGAAATCGCCCCGCATGCCCAGGCCTGGGAAAAGGCCGGCTGGATCGATGATGGTGTGGTACGCAAGATGGGCGAGCTGGGCCTGCTGGGCATGGTGGTGCCAGAAGACTTCGGCGGCAGCTACACCGACTACGTCGCTTATGCCCTGGCAGTGGAAGAAATCGCCGCCGGTTGCGGCGCCACCGGGGCGATGATGAGCATCCACAACTCGGTCGGCTGCGGCCCGCTGCTGGCCTACGGCACGGCCGAACAGCAACAGCAGTGGTTGCCGCGCCTGGCCACCGGCGAGGTGATTGGCTGCTTCTGCCTGACCGAGCCGCAGGCCGGCTCCGAGGCGCATAACCTGCGCACCCGCGCCGAGCTGGTCGATGGCCAGTGGGTGATCAACGGCGCCAAGCAGTTCGTCAGCAATGCCCGACGTGCCGGCTTGGCCATCGTCTTCGCGGTAACCGACCCGGAGCTGGGCAAAAAGGGCCTGTCGGCGTTCCTGGTGCCTACCGACAACCCGGGCTTCAAGGTTGACCGCAGCGAGCACAAGATGGGCATCCGCGCCTCCGACACTTGCGCGGTCACCTTCGACAACTGCCGTATCCCTGCTGCCAATATGCTCGGCGAGCGTGGCAAGGGCCTGGCCATTGCCTTGTCCAACCTTGAAGGTGGCCGTATCGGCATTGCCGCCCAGGCCTTGGGCATCGCCCGCGCAGCATTCGAAGCGGCGCTGGCCTACTCACGCGACCGCGTGCAGTTCGGCAAGCCGATCAACGAACACCAGAGCATCGCCAACCTGTTGGCCGACATGCAGGTGCAGGTGAACGCCGCACGGCTGCTAATCCTGCATGCGGCGCGCCTGCGCAGTGCCGGCAAGCCGTGCCTGTCAGAGGCGTCACAGGCCAAGCTGTTCGCGTCGGAAATGGCCGAGCGGGTGTGTTCGATGGCGATCCAGGTGCATGGCGGCTATGGCTACCTGGAGGACTACCCGGTAGAGCGCTACTACCGCGATGCGCGGATTACCCAGATCTACGAGGGGTCGAGCGAGATCCAGCGCATGCTGATTGCGCGGGAGTTGAAGCACTATCCGCTGTAAACACAATCTCGCCGAGAATTCGGCCCCTGTGGGAGCGGGTTTACCCGCGAAGAATGCGACGCGGTGGATGGCACCGGCTTCGCCGGTGTTCGCGGGTAAACCCGCTCCCACAGGGTTTGGTGATATGCCTGCGAAAGCGTCACTCGCCTAGCGCCAATACCGCGAATCATCCACCACCCTGGCATGCCCCTCGAACAGTGCCGGCAGCTGCTCCTTGAGGTAATCGATCCAGGTACGCACCTTGGCATCCAGGTAATGCCGTGACGGGTACATCGCATACAACGCACTCTCCCTCAGCCGATACGGCGCCAGCAGCCGGCACAAGCGCCCCTGCTCGATCGCCTGGCTGGCGGTATAGAACGGCAACAGGCCAATACCCATGCCCAGTTCGCTGGCCACCAGCATGGCGTCGGCGACGTTGGTGGAGAAACTGTCGTTCGGCGCGATCACGCACTGGTCAACCCCTTGCGGGAACACCCAGTCGCCTTCATACATCGGGTAAGCCATGCGCAGGCAGCGATGGCTGTGCAAGTCTTCGGGGCGTTCCGGCACACCATAGGCTTCCAGATACCCAGGGGCCGCGCAGGGGATGCTGAAAATGTTGCCCAGCGGAACAGCGATCAGCTGTGAATCCGGCAACGCCCCATCAACGGTAATCACCACATCATGCCCTTCGGCCAACGGGTCGGGGTTGCGCTGGGACAAGGTCAGCTCGATCACCACCTCCGGGCACAGCGCGTTGTAGCCGGCCACCAGCGGCATCAGCAACAGGCCCAGGCCGTGTGGGCAATGCAAGCGCAGGCGCCCACGCGGCGTCAGGTGAGCGCCACGGGCTTCGCCTACCGCTTCTTCGGTCAGCAGCATGATCTGCCGCGCCCGCTCAAGAAACCGCTCGCCCGCCTCGCTCATGCGCAGGCGCCGGGTGGTGCGATGCAACAAGCGCGTCTGCAGCTGGTTTTCCAGCTCGGCGACGATGCGCGATACCTGCGCTGCAGAAATGTCCATGGCATTGGCGGCTGCAGCGAAGCTGCCGCACTCCACCACGCGGGCAAAGGTACGCATGGCATGCAGCATGTCCATATAGGTGTGCTCCTTGTTCGGCCTTATTCTTACGTTACAGGCAGGAATCTATCACGGCTTAGCCCATTTATTGTGTGTGACCAGTGAATACATCATTAGTCATACATTGAAAAAAGGAGCCTGCCATGAAACGTTCGATCGCTGTCCTTGCCATTGCCGCTGCCCTCACCTCGTTTGGTGCCTTTGCCGATGCCGGCAACAACCAGCCGGTCAGCAGCAATTACGAATACGGCATGCCGCTGGATGTGGCCAAGGTCATCTCCATCACCCCAGCCAGCAACACCGCCGACTGCCAGGTGGGTACCGCACACATGGTGTACGTCGACCACCAGGGCCAGAAGCGCGAAGTCGACTACCGGGAAATGGGCAACTGCTCGCAGCAGTGAGTCAGCCCAGCACCTGGGTGATCCAGCCCACCTGCTGGTTGAAATCGTCAATCTTTGCCTGAGGCACCGCATCGCGGGCCCGCTGGAAATTGGCCAAGGTCTGCTGCTTCTGCCTTAGCATGCGCCGCCACTTGACCAGGAACGCCTCGCTTTTCTCCTGCATCAGCACCGGGCCGAAATATAACTGTTCTGCGCTATACGTCGCCCCGCCCGGCTCGGCAACGATGATCTCGTAGTCAAAGCGGTTTTCCCGTAGCAGCTCTTCGCTGACAATACGGTAGCCATTGCCCGCCAGCCACTGGCGCAGTTCACGCTCAGCGCCATTGGGCTGCAGCACCAGCCGCGCAACGCCGCCAAGCCGCTGTTTACCAGCCTCGAGAATTTCGCACATGGTGTCACCACCCATGCCGCAAATGCTGACCACCGTGATACGGTCTGGCGGCTCGACCGCAGCCAGGCCATCGGCCAGGCGCACGGTGACGCGGTCCTCCAGGCCGTTCCTGCGCACAGTGCGCTGAGCCGAAGCGAACGGTGTCTGCGCCACCTCACCCGCCACTGCGGCCTCAATCACACCGCGTAGCATCAAGGCCACCGGCAGGAAGCCATGGTCCGAGCCGATGTCGGCCAGGCGCGCGCCCTGCGGCACATGGGCGGCCACGCGCTCCAGGCGCCTGGACAATGTCTGTTCGTTCAAGGTAAACCCCAGGTTTTGCAATGGGGCGCGATTCTGACGGTGAACGCCGTGCTTTTCAAACACCGGGGCACCCTCGACCGGCCACGCCGGCTCGCGTAGGCTTGCCGCTTTCCTTCCGTTGCAAGGCAAAACACACCATGGCAAATGCAGACATCATCTACACCCCGGACCCGGACGCCGAGTCGATTTCCTCCGACGTCGCCGAGTACAACGGCGTACTGGTTACCACGCAGATCCCGACCCACGCCGATGGCAGCCTGGAGCTGGGTGGCATCGTCGAGCAGAGCGAGTGCACCTTGCAGGCGCTGAAAGTGGCGCTGGAGAAAGCCGGCAGCGGCATGGACCGGGTGCTGCACCTGACCATCTACCTGACCGACATGGCCGACCGTGCGGCGTTCAACGAGGTGTACCAGCGCTTCTTCAGCAAGCCTTGGCCGGTGCGCGCTGCGGTGGGTGTGGCTTCGCTGGCCTTCGACGGCATGCGCGTCGAAGTGACTGCGATGGCTGCCAAGCGCTGATTGACCTTTGTTGGGCGCCACCTGTGGGAGCGGCCTTGCGTCGCGATAGGGGTGCGCAGCACCCCCAGGTCCTGGGTTCACCACAAGATCGCCGGGGCCGCTTTGCGGCCCTTTCGCGACACAAGGCCGCTCCCACAGTGCGCGTACTCGCAACTACCTCCACACCTCTCGGCACCCCAATGATGCCGCCAGCCCGTTTCGCCGCTACAATGCCCGCCTAAACCGTGACAGCCCGAAAATATAACGACATGTCCCTTCCAAAGAATCACCTGGAACTGCTCAGCCCTGCCCGTGACGTGGCCATCGCCCGTGAAGCGATCCTGCACGGCGCTGACGCCATCTACATCGGCGGCCCGAGCTTTGGCGCGCGCCATAACGCCTGCAACGAAGTCAGCGATATCGCCGAACTGGTCGAGTTCGCCCATCGCTACCACGCACGCGTGTTCACCACCATCAACACCATCCTCCACGACAACGAGCTGGAGCCGGCACGCAAGCTGATCCACCAGCTGTACGACGCCGGTGTCGATGCGCTGATCGTGCAGGACCTGGGGGTGATGGAGCTGGACATCCCGCCGATCGAGCTGCACGCCAGTACCCAGACCGACATCCGCACCCTGGAGCGGGCCAAGTTCCTCGACCAGGCCGGCTTCTCGCAACTGGTCCTGGCCCGTGAGCTGAACCTGCAGCAAATCCGCGCCATCGCCGCCGAAACCGATGCCGCCATCGAGTTCTTCATCCATGGCGCGTTGTGCGTGGCCTTCTCCGGCCAGTGCAACATCTCCCACGCGCAGACCGGCCGCAGCGCCAACCGTGGCGACTGCTCGCAGGCCTGCCGCCTGCCCTACACCCTGAAAGATGACCAGGGCCGCGTGGTGGCGTTCGAGAAGCACCTGCTGTCGATGAAGGACAACAACCAGACCGCCAACCTGGCCGACCTGGTCGATGCCGGCGTGCGCTCGTTCAAGATCGAGGGCCGCTACAAGGACATGGGCTATGTGAAGAACATCACCGCCCACTACCGCAAAGAGCTCGACGCCATCCTTGAAGGCCGCCCGCAGTATGCCCGCGCGTCCAGCGGCCGTACCGAGCACTTCTTCCTGCCCGACCCGGATAAAACCTTTCACCGCGGCAGCACCGACTACTTCGTCACCGACCGCAAGGTCGATATCGGCGCCTTCGACTCGCCAACCTTCACCGGCCTGCCGGTGGGTGTGGTGGAAAAGGTCGGCAAACGCGACATGCAAGTGGTTACCGACGTGCCGCTGACCAACGGCGACGGCCTCAATGTGCTGGTCAAGCGCGAAGTGGTGGGCTTCCGCGCCAACATCGCCGAACCGCGTGGCGAGTTCGAGGAAGACGGCAACAAGCGCTACCGCTACCGCGTCGAGCCCAACGAAATGCCTGAGGGCCTGTACAAGCTGCGGCCCAACCACCCGTTGTCGCGCAACCTCGACCACAACTGGCAGCAAGCCCTGCAACGCACTTCGTCCGAGCGCCGGGTTGGCGTGGAATGGCACGCGGTGCTGCGCGAGCAGCGCCTGATGCTGACCCTGAGCAGTGAAGAAGGCGTGAGCGTGCAAGTGGCCCTGGACGGCCCGTTCGGCGCGGCCAACAAGCCGCAGCAGGCACTGGAGCAATTGCACGACCTGCTCGGCCAGTTGGGCACCACCATGTACCACGCCGACAGCATCCAGCTGGACGCACCGCAGGCGTACTTCATCCCCAACTCGCAGCTCAAGGCCCTGCGCCGCGAAGCCATCGAGGCGCTGACTGAAGCCCGCGTGCAGGCGCACCCGCGTGGCGGGCGCAAGGCCGAAACTACTCCCCCGCCGGTGTACCCCGAGTCGCACCTGTCGTTCCTGGCCAACGTGTACAACCAGAAGGCCCGCGACTTCTACCACCGCCACGGCGTGCAGCTGATCGACGCAGCCTACGAAGCCCATGAAGAGCATGGCGAAGTACCGGTGATGATCACCAAGCACTGCCTGCGTTTCTCCTTCAATCTTTGCCCCAAGCAGGCCAAGGGCGTGACCGGCGTGCGCACCAAGGTGGCACCGATGCAGCTGATCCAGGGGGACGAAGTGCTGACCCTGAAGTTCGACTGCAAACCGTGCGAGATGCATGTGATTGGCAAGATGAAGAACCACATCATCGACCTGCCGACCCCAGGCAGCGCAGTGGCGCAGGTGGTCGGGCATATCAGCCCGGAAGACCTGCTGAAGACCATTCCGCGCGGGCCGCATTGATCTTTAGCCTGTAAGGGCCCTTTCGCGGCTGAAGCCGCTCCTACAGGGATCTCCACAGACTTGCATGCTGTGATTTTCCTGTGGGAGGGGCTCAAGGCCTGTGCTAGCGAATCTGGTGCTTATGTAGCAGCCGATAGAACGTCGGCCGCGAAATGCCCAGCACCTTGGCCGCCACACTCAGGTTGTCGCTGTGCCGGTTGAGCACATCGCACAGCGCCTGGCGCTCGGCACGGTGCTTGTACTCTTCCAGCGTGCCCAGCGGCTGTTGCTCCTGGTCGAGGGTTTGCAAACCCAGGTCCTGCGCCTCGATCTGCCGCCCTTCAGCCAGCACCAGCCCGCGGCGCACCCGGTTGGCCAGCTCGCGCACATTGCCCGGCCAGTCATGCCGGCCCATCGCCGCCAGGGCATGGTCGCTGAACGAACGTGGCCGGCGCCCGGTTTCCAGGCTGTAGAATTGGGCAAAGTGGCTGGCCAGCATCGACAAGTCACCATGTCGGTCGCGCAACGGCGCGGTCACCACTTGCAACACGTTCAAGCGGTAATACAGGTCTTCGCGAAAGCGCCCTTGCTCAATGGCCCTTTCCAGGTCCACATGGGTAGCCGCCAGTACCCGTACATCCACAGGGATCGGCTGGCTGCCGCCAACCCGCTCGATGTGCTTCTCCTGCAGAAAGCGCAGCAGGTTGGCTTGCAGTTCCAGCGGCAGGTCGCCGATTTCATCGAGGAACAGCGTACCGCCATGGGCCGCTTCGATGCGCCCGGCCTTACGCTGGTGGGCACCGGTGAACGCACCCTTCTCATGGCCGAACAGCTCAGACTGAATCAGGTGCTCGGGGATAGCCCCGCAGTTGATGGCGATGAATGGCTGCTCGCTGCGTTGCGACTGGCGGTGCAGGGTGCGCGCCACCAGTTCCTTGCCGGTGCCGCTTTCGCCGCGGATCAGCACCGGCGATTCGGTGGGCGCCAGCTTGCCCAGAAGCTTGCGCAACTCACGAATCGGGCGGCTTTCGCCAAGCAATTCGTGGCTCGCCTCATCGACCCTGACCGCCCCCTTGCCACGCAGGCGCGCCATGCCGAAGGCGCGGCCGAGGGTAACCTGTACCCGCGAAACGTCGAACGGCAAGGTGTGGAAGTCGAAGAACCATTCACAGACGAAATCGCCGAACGCCGGCATGCGCAGCTGTTCGGCGCTGAGTACGGCGATCCATTCGGTGTTGCTGCGCTTGATCATGTCCTTGACCGCGTCCGGGTGCCTCAGGTGCGAAGCCTGCAAGCGCAACAGGCCCACATCACAAGGGTAATCCAGCGCGGCCCCAAGCATACAGCTGTCCACATCCCAGCCTGCGTTGTGCAGGCCGGGCAGTAAACGGTGGCAATCATCGCACGGGTCGACGATGAGCAAACGGCGTTGGGCGGCAGGCTGCTGCATGATCAATCCTTGGCGCCAGTTTTTGGTTTTTTGAAGTAAAACAGCAAGTTGTGGCGCCCAATTAACAGTAGCAACGAAGTTGACGGTGCCCAGTACCGTCTGTCTGCCGACGCATTTTTTTACAATGCATAACGGGAATTTTCGCACTTTATCGACATCACATGGCGGCGCAGGCAAGAACGGATTCGACTCTGACAAAAATTTTTACACCTAACGTGTGACTTGCCCCCGGGCAACGAGCATCAGTACACATAACCCCGCGCTGCACATCGCGATATTAAAGAGGCGACTTTGAAGCAACGCGGACTTCACTTCGATGTTTGGGACCATAGAGAGACCGAACCATGAATGCCCCGCTCCGTGTCAACGAAGCACTGCTGATTGCCGACCACGCCTTCGAACCTTTCCAGTGCGTAGCCTGGGATGCTCCCAACGGTACTGGTGAACTGAGCCTGGCAGTGATCGACCGGACCAGCACCCGCATCGGCAGCAAGCAAGTGTCCTCGCGCATCTATTCCGACCCGGCCCAATGGGCCAGCCTGATCGAGGAAGTGCGCGCCGAACTGTGCGAAAAAGGTTACGACCTGCAACCGTGGTCGATGCCGAAATAATAGGGCCGTTAAAAAAGTGCGTGCAGCGCCACGCACTTTCACGGCGGCCACCGCACTATTATCCTTGTAGCCTCGCAAGCGATGCAGAACTCTTACAGATCCATATATAAACCAAGCCTGAACAACCCCGATCGCGACGACACAGACAAACAAAACACTCAATAAAACCATTACGATTTCGCAAGCACAATTTATTAACGCAGCGCCTGTTCTTCGCTTTTTTCACGAAACTCCTCGCCTAGCTAGAACCGACCTCGCTGCATCTTCCACATTCCCCCTTCCTCCGCAAAAGCTACTCCATCCACGCCTTGGCCGCATGAAATCAACCCGAAGGTTTGCGACAAACATTGGCCACTAAAACCGTAATATGGGCTCAAATAGCAAAATGCGGTTCACCTAGTATTTTTATCAGTAGAAACCCTCAAAAAAATCCTACATCATTTATCGGTAGCAAGAGCCCCACGCCGGGCAACTTGAAGCAGCATTTTTCAGCGCTCCGGGTACCAGCAGGAGACCGTAAAGTGAGCAAAATCAAACTCTATCCATATACACCCTATGGATTTTCAGCGTCAACCGACTCGCTACTATCTGGCTTCATGGGTGAAGTATTCAGCACTAGAGTAGAAGGCTACATCTTAGGTAATGGGTATCGCACTTACAGCCCTACCATCATGAGATTTCACAGCCCAGACAACATGAGTCCGTTCCACGCTGGCGGCTATAATGCCTATGCTGCCTTCATGAATAACCCTGTTAATAAAGTAGACCCTACTGGACACTACCCGATGACGGTAATGCGCGCCGTTAGCCGGTTCAAAGCGAGTATCAGAAATCGAGCCATGAACAAGACACTCCCCGCATTAACAGACGCGCATCCAGAAGACAGATCAAAAGCTCTGGTGAGGTACAAAAAAAGAACAGACATCTCTGACTCCGACTTCAGGCTAATCACTAGCCATCGGGATATAAAATTCCTTGCTGGAGAGGAACGCAAATACATCCTAACAAACAGGGGTGACTTTGTCGTAGGCAACCAAAATACAGAATCATTCCCCCATCCAATGCTGAAATATTTTGCCGGAAGAGACTCAAATGTTATTTCCGCTGGATATGTGGCACTTCGCGAGAAAATAGTAGTTTTCTCTAATACCACAGGGCATTATCATTCAAGCATGGCGGGAAAAGACGTCAACAGCCCAGTTGTAGATTTTTTTAAAAGCATTGGCATTATCGCACGGCGGGTGCGAGGCGACGGCAACTCGGAGATTTCGTTATCCTATAACCCTTGGATAGATTTCAGTTTCTAGCAATGGGGCGTCGATTTCTGACGACAGCTCCAAGCAAACTTATTAGTTTATTCAATCTACGCCCCGTGACAGGCTCCGTTACTCATCCGCGACCTTGAACTGTTGCAAGTGCTGGTAATCGGCCTGCAATTGTTCGGCCAGGCGCTGTGCGCGGCCCAGGCGCACCGGCGCCAGTTCCATATCCACCAGCAAAGTGGCACAAGGCATCGGTTGTACGGCGTTGCAGTGCTGCAGGCGGCCGTCGGTAAATACCAGGCAGCGCATGGTTTCTTCTGGGTGGGCGCGCTGCCGTGCCTGTAGCCAGTGCCGCGCCTGCTCCAGTGCGGCGATCAGCGGCGTGCCGCCACCGGCGCCCAAGGCCTGCAGCCAGGGCTGCAAGGCGGCCGAAGCCTTAAGGCCATGGCGCTGCCACTGTGGCGTGCGCCCGCTGGCGGTAAGCAGGGTCAACCGGGCGCGCTGGCGGTAGGCCTGGTCGAACAGGGCCGCCAGCAGCCCTTTGGTCTGCGCCAGCGCCTGGTGGCGGCGGGTCGAGGCCGAAGCATCGACGATTACCAACCACAGCTCTGCGGGCTTGGCCTGGCGCTGCTGCCAGCACAGGTCCTGGCGCTGCCGTGGCCGGCCCTTGAGCAGGGTCGGCAGCCAGGCCACACGGCCGGACGCGGCACTGCGCGCGCGGCCACGGCTGGCACCGTACTGCTTACCTGCGCCGGCTTTGGCATCCGCCCCTTTGGCTGTTGGCTGGGGGATGCTCAGGGCTTTTTTGCCCAGTTCGGCACCTCGCGGCGGGCACCGCTGGCCACCGGCTGCACCGGCATTGCCCCCCAGTCACCCTGCCCGCCTTGCTCGCCACGGTTGCCAGCCCCCTGCAGACTAGGCTGCTGCTCAGGCTGCGACGGCGGGTTGGCCTGGGGCGTAACGCGGCGGCGATGGCGCAAGGCGAACTCGGCCACTGCATCGACATCGGCTTCTTCGATCGCCGCACCACCGCGCCAGGCGCAATGGGCACGGGCGGCGCGCAGCCAGACCAGGTCGGCGCGCAGGCCATCGACCCCGGCCGCGTAGCAGCGCTCGGTGATCCAGGCCAGCGCCTGGTCATCCAGGGCAATGGCGGCCAGGGCGTGGCGCGCCGCCTGGCAGCGCTCGCGCAATTGCGCCTGGGCTTGTGCCCATTGCGCGCAGAAAGCCTGCGGGTCACTGTCGAAGGCCAGGCGACGGCGAATGATCTGCTGCCGCGCCTCCGGCTCGGGCAAACCCTCCAGTGCCACATTCAAGCCAAAACGGTCGAGCAACTGCGGGCGCAACTCGCCTTCTTCCGGGTTCATGGTGCCGATCAGTACAAAGCGGGCACTGTGCCGGTGCGAGATACCGTCGCGCTCAACGCGGTTGGTGCCACTGGCGGCCACGTCGAGCAACAGGTCGACCAGGGTGTCAGGCAGCAGGTTGACCTCGTCGACATACAGCACACCACCGTCGGCCTGGGCCAGTACGCCCGGGGAAAACTGCGCCTTGCCCTGCCCCAGCGCGGCATCCAGGTCGAGGGTGCCGACCAGCCGTTCTTCACTGGCGCCCAGTGGCAAGGTGACGAACGGGCCCTCACCGAGCAGGTCGGCCAGGCCACGGGCCAAGGTGCTCTTGGCCATGCCGCGTGGCCCTTCAATCAGCACTCCGCCGATCTTCGGGTCGATGGCGGTCAGGCACAGCGCCAGCTTCAGGTCGTCGGCACCGACCACGGCGGCCAGCGGAAATTGTACGGGTTCACTCATTTCAAGCCTGTTCCTCGCCGTCGAGCAGTTGTTCCTCAAGGGCTTCGCGGTAGTCGCCCGGTGCCTGCCACAGGCCACGCTGCTGGGCCTCCAGCAGGCGCTCGGTGAGGTCGCGCAGGGCCTCGGGGTTATGCTCGCGCATGAAGTCGCGGGTCGCCGGGTCGAGCACGTAGGCATCGGCCAGCCCCTGGTAATGATGGTCGTCGATCAGGTGCGTGGTGGCGTCGAAGGCAAACAGATTGTCGACCGTCGCCGCCATCTCGAAGGCGCCCTTGTAGCCGTGGCGCTTGACCCCGTCGAGCCACTTCGGGTTCAGCGCGCGGGCGCGGATGACCCGGTTCAGTTCTTCCTTCAGGGTACGGATGCGCGGCCGATCGACCTGGCTGTGGTCGCCGTGGTAGCTGGCCACACCTGCCCCGCTCAGAGTTTCCGACGCCGCCAGCATGCCGCCCTGGAACTGGTAATAGTCATTGGAATCGAGCAGGTCGTGCTCGTGGTTGTCCTGGTTCTGCAGCACCGCCTGCACCCTGGCCAGGCGCTGGGCGAACTGGGCGCGGGCCGGGGTGCCGTCGTCGCTGGCGCCGTAGGCGTAGCCGCCATGGTTGAGGTAGACCTCGGCCAGGTCGTCGCGGCTATGCCACAGCCTCCCGTCGATGGCGTTCTGCACCCCGGCGCCGTAGGCACCGGGCTTGGCACCAAACACCCGCCAGCCGGCCTGGCGCGCGGCCTGTTCGGCGTCCACGCCCTGCTCCAGCAGTGCGGCCCGCTCGCTGCGCACGCGGGCGGCCAAGGGGTTGAGGTCGTCGGGCTCATCCAGCGCGGCCACTGCCTGCACGGCGGCGTCGAACAGGCGGATCAGGTTGCCGAAGGCATCGCGGAAAAACCCGGAAACGCGCAAGGTTACGTCCACCCGTGGGCGGTCGAGCAGGCTCAGCGGCAGGATTTCGAAATCGTCCACGCGCTGGCTACCGGTGGCCCACACCGGTCGCACGCCCATCAGCGCCATGGCCTGGGCGATGTCGTCACCGCCGGTGCGCATGGTTGCCGTGCCCCACACCGACAGCCCCAGCTGGCGCAGGTGGTCGCCATGGTCCTGCAGGTGGCGCTCAAGGATCAGGTTGGCCGAGGCGAAACCCAGGCGCCAGGCGGTGGTGGTGGGCAGGTTGCGCACGTCCACGGTATAGAAGTTGCGGCCGGTGGGCAGCACGTCGAGGCGCCCACGGCTGGGCGCGCCGCTGGGGCCAGCGGGCACGAAACGCCCGGCCAGGGCTGCCAGCAGGCCATTCATTTCGGCGGCGCCGCAGGCGTCCAGGCCAGGTGCCACCGCGTCGCGCAAGGCTTGTACAACGTCGTGCACCGGTTGCCATTCGCTCTGGCTGGGCAATTGTGCACTGCTGCTTAAGGCCTGCTCGATCACCTGCAGCGCCAAAAGCTCCAGGCGTTCGCGGGTGTCACCACAGGTACGCCAGGGTTCACTGCTCATGGCCTGCAGCTGTTCAGGGCGCGCGCCCTGCCACGGTTGGCCAAGTTCGCAATCGAGCGGGTCGAAGCCCGGCACTAGCGCCTTGGCCAGCGCCCGCAGCAGGCTGGCATTGCCGCCACGGCCGTCACCACGCTCGACCCTGAGCAACGCCAACAGGGTATCCAGGCGCAGCCGCCCTTCAGGCGATTGACCGAACACATGCAGGCCGTCGCGAATCTGCGATTCCTTCAGGTCGCACAGGTAAGTGTCCAGCCGTGGCAGCCATACGGCAGCATCGTCCAGTTGCCCTTCCAGCTGCAGCTCACGGTCGATGTGGTTGGCCTTGACCAGTTCGAGGATATCGCGCTGCAACTCGCGGGCACGCCGTGGGTCGAGCAGCTGCGCTTCGTAGAACTCGTCGGCCAGCTGCTCCAGGTGGCGCAGTGGGCCATAGGTTTCGGCGCGGGTCAGCGGCGGCATCAGGTGGTCGATGATCACCGCCTGGGTGCGGCGCTTGGCCTGGGCGCCCTCGCCCGGGTCGTTGACGATGAACGGGTAGATGTTCGGCAGCGGGCCGAGCAAGGCATCCGGCCAGCACTGCGCCGACAGCCCGACGCCCTTGCCGGGCAGCCACTCAAGGTTGCCGTGCTTGCCAACGTGGATCACCGCGTCGGCAGCAAAGGCATGGCGCAGCCAGAAGTGGAACGCCAGGTAGCCGTGCGGCGGCACCAGGTCGGGGTCGTGGTACACCGCACTGGGGTCCACCTGGTAGCCGCGTGCCGGCTGGATACCGACAAAGGTCAGGCCAAAACGCAGGCCGGCGACCATCAGCCGGCCACTGCGGTGCATCGGGTCCTGCTCGGGCGGGCCCCAGCGCTCCAGCACTGCCTGGCGGTTGGCCTCGGGCAGGCGCTCGAACGCTGCCTGGTAATCGGCCAGGCTCAGGCTTTGGGCGCAGGGGCGCTGGTCGAGGTGGTCCAG
The DNA here is from genome assembly GCF_039673335.1 of Pseudomonas sp. TWI929. NCBI lineage: Bacteria > Pseudomonadati > Pseudomonadota > Gammaproteobacteria > Pseudomonadales > Pseudomonadaceae > Pseudomonas > Pseudomonas sp. TWI929. Next base: position 4,990 of record NZ_JBDJLK010000034.1, on the reverse strand, counting down.
GTCGTTGGTCACGCCGCCAAGCAGCTGGTGGATCAGTTGCGTGCCGCTGTCGGGCAGTTCGGCCAGCGGGTAGCCTTCGGCCTTCAACGCCTTGAGGATGTTCAGCGCGGCTGCGGGGGTATCCAGGCCAACGCCGTTACCAATGCGGCCATCTCGGGTCGGGTAATTGGCCAACACCAGCGCTACGCGTTTCTGGGCATTCGGCAGGCGAGCCAGTTCGACCCAGCGGCGCGCCAGTTCGGCGACGAAGTCCATGCGCTCGGGGTGGGCGCGGTAGCACACCACATCGGACTGGCTGCGCTCGCTGCGCCAGGCCATGTCCTTGAAACTGACCGGGCGGGTGATGATGCGCCCGTCCAGCTCGGGCAAGGCAATGTGCATGGCCAGGTCGCGCGCGCCCAGGCCCTGCTCGCTGGTTTCCCAACTGGGCTGGTTGTCCTGCGCGCAAATGGCCTGCAACACCGGGATGTCGCGGCGGAACGGGCGCAGGTTGGGGCGCTCGGGGCTGGACAGGGCAAAACCGGTGGTATTGACCAGCACTTCGGCGCCGACCTCGTCCAGCCAGGCTTCGACCTGCTCCAGACAGGCGCTTTCCTTGAGGCTGGCCACGGCAATCGGCAACGGGTTCAAACCGGCCGCCTGCAGGCGCTGGCAGAACACGTCGATGAACCCGGTGTTGGCCGCCTGCAGGTGCGAGCGGTAGAACAGCAACGGCGCCACTGCCTGTTCGGGGTGCCATTGCGGGTACCAGTCCTCCAGCGTCGCGCTACCCTTGGCCGGGTGATACACCGCGGTGCGCGGCAACGGCTGCGGCTCGTCCCAGGCATAGTCACGGCCCAGCCACTGGCTGGCCAGGCAGTTGAACAGGTTGATGGCATTGGCCTTGCCGCCCTGGCGCAGGTAGTGCCAGAGGCGTTCGGCCTGCGCGCCGGTGACGCTACCCAGGCTGGTGAGTTCCGGGTCCGGGCGGTCGTCGCCCGGCACCAGGATCAGTTGCACGCCACGTGCAGCCAGTTCGACCAGTTGTTCGACGCCATAGCGCCAATAGCCGACGCCACCGTGCAGCGACACCAGGATGACCTTGGCATGGCGCAGCACTTCGTCGACATACAAGTCGACCGAGGCATGGTTCTGCACCTGCATCGGGTTGGCCAGGCGCAGGCTGGGGAAGTCTTCGGGCAATTGCTCGGCGGTGTCGGCGAGCAATGCCAGGTGTGAATCGCCGCTGCAGAGAATCACCAGCTCGGCGGGTGTCTGGCCAAGGTCGGCAATGCTGTCATCCGGCACAAAACCGCCGGGCTGGGTCCGCAGCAGGTGCATGGGTCAGGCGCCCAGGGCCTGGCGCAGGCGCGCTTCCAGTTGGGCAGCATCAAGGTCCTGGCCGATCAGCACCAGGCGGGTGATGCGCGGCTCGTCGGCGCGCCAGGCGCGGTCGAAGTGCTTGTCGAAACGGGTACCCACGCCTTGCACCAGCAGGCGCATCGGCTTGCCCGGGATGGCGGCGAAGCCTTTGGCGCGCAGGATGCCGAATTCCACCACCAATTGGGTCAGGGCGTCGAGCAGCAGGCTTTCGTCGGCTTCCGGCAGGTCGATGGAGATGGAGTCGAAGGCGTCGTGGTCATGATCGTCATGGTCGTCGCCGTCGTGGTGCGAGTCGTGGTGGGTGCGGCGGCCATCGATGTGCGCCTCGGACTCGGCACCCACGCCCAGCAGCACTTCCAGTGGCAGCTTGCCGCTGCTGGCTTCGACTACTTTTACCGCTGGTGGCAGTTCTTCGGCGACTTCGGCGCGGACCTTGGCCAGGCCTTCGGCGTCGATCAGGTCAGCCTTGTTCAGCACCACCAGGTCGGCGCTGGCCAGCTGGTCGGCGAACAGCTCGTGCAGCGGCGATTCGTGGTCCAGGTTCGGGTCGAGCTTGCGCTGGGCATCGACCTGGTCCGGGTAGGCGGCGAAGGTGCCGGCAGCCACAGCCGGGCTATCAACCACGGTGATTACCGCGTCGACGGTGCAGGCGTTGCGGATTTCCGGCCACTGGAAGGCTTGTACCAGTGGCTTGGGCAGGGCCAGGCCGCTGGTTTCGATGAGGATGTGGTCGAGGTCGCCACGGCGTGCCACCAGCTCGCGCATCACCGGGAAGAACTCTTCCTGCACGGTGCAGCACAGGCAGCCGTTGGCCAGCTCGTAGACCCGGCCGCTGGCTTCTTCTTCGGTGCAACCGATGCTGCACTGCTTGAGGATTTCGCCGTCGATGCCCAGTTCGCCGAATTCGTTGACGATGACCGCGATGCGGCGGCCCTGGGCGTTGTCGAGCATGTGGCGCAGCAAGGTGGTCTTGCCCGAGCCGAGGAAGCCGGTGACGATGGTGACGGGGAGCTTGGCCAGTGTTTTCATGTCGCATTGCCCTTGGCAGTATGGCGCGGGCATGCAGGACGACAGCCGCGGGCCAGGCCAGCCGGGCTTGTTCGCCACCGGATCACCCCGCCCGGTTGAAAGTCGAAAACGTCACGAGGCAGGTCTCCTGGCTCGCACCGTTCCAGTTGCCCATGCAGTTGAACAGTGGGCTGGCGGGATGACGCCTTCCCGCGCGTTGGCGCAGTGGCTGTGTCGATCCGTTGTCGGTGCTTACAGTTGCGGGGGCAGCCGCGGCTTGTACCGCGTTCCCGTCTTAGCTTCGGCCTGGCCGAAGAACCTCGAAGTGGCAAGGCTACGCAGTGGCTGGCGGGTGGTCAACCATTGCTGCCGGGGCGGGCGACCATTAGCGGCACAACTGGGTTACAGTGGCGCCTTCATCAACGGTCAAGGACGCCTCATGCCCCTCGCTCCCGCCATACCTGTGCTGCGCATTTTCTCGGTCGACAAGGCCCGCGAGTTTTACCTCGACTTCCTCGGCTTCAGCGTCGACTGGGAGCACCGCTTCAGCCCGGACCTGCCGTTGTACCTGCAGATTCACCGCGACGGCCTGATCCTGCACCTATCCGAGCACCACGGTGATGCGTGCCCCGGCTCCACGGTATTCGCCCGCATCGACGATTTGCCGGCGCTGGAGCGTGAGTTGCAGGCCAAACAGTACGGCTATGCCCGGCCCGAGGCAGAGCGGCTGGACTGGGGCCTGCAGATGCAGGTGTGCGACCCGTTCGGCAACCGCCTGCGTTTCTGCCAGCAGATCGATGACGAGACCCATCCGTGAAGGCGCTGGGCAAACGTGAGATGGCCCGGCTGGAGCGGGAACTGGTGGCGTGCCTGACCGAAGCCTGCGAAACCGCCAAGGCCGAGATCGTCGGTTTCAGTTGGCTTACCCATCGCCTTGATCCTGGTAATTTTCGGCCAGTCTGCGTATTACCTGGGTGTTCGAGCAAGAGGCTGACAAGGCCGCGGCCGTAGCGGGCACCGCCACGGCGCGCATGCTGGCGCTGACCGGCCTGGCGCTGGAGCAGGCCGGTATTCAGCTGGACCATCCGGCCTGGCATGTGCGGTTTGACAGTGAAGAAGCCTGCCAACAGAGCCACAATGGCGATTGGGCCAAGCGCTTGAAGGGACGCTGACCCCAAAGGCCCGGCGAAAGACTTGCAGCGCCTATGAGATCGAGCGCCGCGCGGGCGGCGCTTGATCTTGCATGCGCTGAAAATGTTGTGGCGAGCACCTCGCAGCCCCGGTGCACTACCGGCGCCGGGCCGCAAGCAATGCATCGCAGGCTATCAATTCGTGACTGGCCGTTCCCGATCCGCCAAGGATGTATTAAGGTGGCATGGTGCGCATATAACAGCAGCCCGAGCGATCGGGCACTTGCAAGACAATGAGGGTGTCATGAGCAACGAAAGCATTAACTGGGACAAGCTGGGTTTCGACTACATCAAGACCGACAAACGCTACCTGTCCGTATGGCGCAATGGCGAGTGGGACAAGGGCACCCTGACCGAAGACAACGTGCTGCACATCAGTGAAGGCTCCACTGCCCTGCACTACGGCCAGCAGTGCTTCGAAGGCCTGAAGGCCTACCGTTGCAAGGACGGCTCGATCAACCTGTTCCGCCCGGACCAGAACGCCGCCCGCATGCAGCGCAGCTGCGCCCGCCTGCTGATGCCGCACGTGCCGACCGATGTGTTCATCGAAGCGTGCAAGCAAGTGGTCAAGGCCAACGAAAAGTTCGTGCCACCGCACGGCAAAGGCGCCCTGTACCTGCGCCCGTTCGTGATCGGCACCGGTGACAACATTGGCGTGCGCACCGCCCCCGAGTTCATCTTCTCGGTATTCGCCATCCCGGTTGGCTCGTACTTCAAAGGCGGCATGAAGCCGCACAACTTCCAGATTTCCAGCTTCGACCGCGCTGCCCCGCAGGGCACCGGCGCAGCCAAGGTCGGTGGCAACTATGCAGCCAGCCTGCAGCCTGGCGCTGAAGCCAAGAAGGCCAACTTCGCCGACGCCATTTACCTCGACCCACTAACCCACACCAAGATCGAGGAAGTCGGTTCGGCCAACTTCTTCGGCATCACTGCCAACAACGAGTTCGTCACCCCGAAATCGGCCTCGGTGCTGCCAGGCATCACCCGCCTGTCGCTGATGGAACTGGCGCAAACGCGCCTGGGCCTGACCGTGATCGAAGGCGATGTGGAAATCAGCAAGCTGGACCGCTTCGTCGAAGCGGGTGCCTGCGGTACTGCTGCGGTGATCACCCCGATTGGCGGCATCGAGTACAACGGCAAGCTACACGTGTTCCACGACCTGGAAAAGGTCGGCCCGGTTACCCAGAAGCTCTACAACGAGCTGACCGGCATCCAGAGCGGTGATGTTGAAGCACCGGCTGGCTGGATCGTGAAAGTCGCCTGAGGCGCTTTAGCGGTTTGAAAACGGGGCATGCCAGCAATGGCATGCCCCGTTTTTTTGGCTAACGCGAACATCTGAAAGCTGCGCTGCACCTGTGGGAGCGGCCTTGTGTCGCGTTTGGGCTGCGGAGCAGCCCCGGCAATTGTTGCGTTTATGCTGATATCCCGGG
>NZ_JBDJLK010000033.1:0-57944 GCF_039673335.1 Pseudomonas sp. TWI929 | reverse complement strand
CCGCTATTGGTTTGTTAGGGCCCCCCCCGCATTCGGGGTTGAACCCGCTTCCACAGGTCCTCCATTGCCCTCTCACCATCTGTACTATTACCCAACGAGCAACAATCAACTGCGACATTTTGTCTTTTTTTCTTACAACTTCCCCTATATCCTCCCCACCGCAAGCTGAAACGCTTCATCGAAACCATCTTGTCGCCATATCCATTGAAGGGCCCGCCCTTCGATGCGCTTGCCGTTTTTTCAATAATCAAAAGATAGCGCTATCTCATGCTCCAACTGCCCAAAACCTGTTACATCGGCCTAGCCCTCAGCGCCCTGGCAACTGCCACCAGCGCCAGCGAATTGTTTGCCAGCGACTCCCCGTGGATGCTCGGCGACTGGGGCGGTACCCGCAGCCAATTGCTGGAACAAGGCTATGACTTCACCCTTGGCTACACCGGCGAGATGGGCAGCAACCTGCACGGTGGCTACAACCACGACCGCACCGCGCGCTACAGCGACCAGTTCACTTTTGGCAGCCACCTGGACCTGGACAAGATCCTCGGCTGGCACGACACCGAATTGCAACTGACCATCACCGAGCGCCACGGCGACAACATCAGCAACGACCGTATCAACGACCCGCGTGTCGGCGGTTTCACCTCGGCCCAGGAAGTCTGGGGCCGTGGCGAAACCTGGCGGCTGACGCAGATGTGGATCAAGCAGAAGTACTTCGATGGCGCGCTGGACGTGAAATTCGGCCGCTTCGGCGAAGGCGAGGACTTCAACAGCTTCCCCTGCGACTTCCAGAACCTGGCCTTCTGCGGCTCGCAGGTGGGCAACTGGGTAGGTGGCATCTGGTACAACTGGCCGGTCAGCCAGTGGGCCCTGCGCGTGCGCTACAACCTCACCCCCGAGCTGTACGCCCAGGTCGGCGTGTTCGAGCAGAACCCTTCCAACCTCGAATCGGGCAATGGCTTCAAGCTCAGCGGCAGCGGCACCCAGGGCGCGGTGATGCCGGTCGAATTGGTGTGGAGCCCACGGCTCAATGGCCTGAAAGGGGAATATCGCGCTGGCTACTACTACAGTAATGCCAAGGCACAGGATGTTCTCAACGACAGCAACGGCCAGCCGGCAGCCCTCAGTGGCGCCGCCTACCGCAGCAGTTCGAGCAAGCACGGCTTGTGGCTCGGCGCCCAGCAGCAGGTGACCTCGCTGGCGTCCGACCAGTCGCGTGGCCTGAGCCTGTTCGCCAACGCCACGGTGCACGACAAGAAGACCAATGCCATCGACAACTATGTGCAGGCAGGGCTGGTATACAAAGGGCCTTTCGACGCTCGCGCCAAGGACGACATCGGTTTCGCCCTGGCCCGCGTGCACGTCAACCCTGCCTACCGCAAGAACGCCCGGCTGGCCAACCAGGCCGCCGGCCTCGACGACTACGACAACCCTGGTTTCCTGCCAGTACAGGACACCGAGTACAGCGCCGAGCTGTATTACGGCATCCATTTGGCCGACTGGCTCACGGTACGCCCCAACCTGCAGTACATCCGCCACCCGGGCGGGGTGTCGCAGGTCGATGGCGCCCTGATCGGCGGCCTGAAGATCCAGAGCAGTTTCTAACCCCCCTTTTTTGACCTGACGGAGAACCTACGATGAGCACTGAAGGTGCCAACAATGGAAGCCGCTGGCTACCGCGCCTGATCGGCGCGCTGCTGTTACTGATGGGCCTGGCGCTGCTGGCCGGTGGCATCAAGCTGAGCCAGGTAGGCGGATCGCTGTATTACCTGATCGCCGGCATCGGCTTTGCCCTGTCGGGCATCCTGCTGCTGGCCCAGCGCCGTATCGCCCTGGGCCTGTACGGCCTGGTGCTGCTGGGTAGCACCGTGTGGGCCTTGCTGGAAGTGGGCCTGGACTGGTGGCAACTGGTGCCACGCCTGGCCCTCTGGTTCGCCATCGGCGTGGTGCTGCTGCTGCCCTGGGCACGTCGCCCACTGATTGGCCCGGCCAACAAAGCCAACACCGCGCTGCTGGGCGTTGCAGTGGTCGCTTCGGGCGCCTGTGCCCTGGCCAGCCAGTTCACCCACCCCGGCGAAGTGTTCGGCGAACTGGGCCGCGAAAGCAGCGAAATGGCCAGTGCCGCCCCGGCCATGCCCGACGGCGAATGGCAGGCCTACGGCCGCACCGAGCATGGCGACCGCTATTCGCCGCTGCGCCAGATCACCCCGCAGAACGCCTACCGCCTGGAAGAAGCCTGGCGCATTCGCACTGGTGACCTGCCAACCGAAAACGACCCGGTGGAGCTGACCAACCAGAACACCCCGTTGAAGGTCAACGGCATGCTCTACGCCTGCACCGCGCACAGCCGCGTGCTAGCACTGGACCCAGATACCGGCGCGGAAATCTGGCGCTACGACCCGCAGGTCAAGAGCCCGGTCGGCACCTTCAAAGGCTTTGCCCACATGACTTGCCGTGGCGTTTCGTACTATGACGAAAACCGCTACATCAGCCGCGACGGCAGCCCTGCGCCGAAAATTACCGACGCCGGCCAAGCCGTGGCCCAGGCCTGCCCGCGCCGCCTCTACCTGCCTACCGCAGACGCCCGCCTGATTGCCATCAACGCCGACAACGGCAAAGTCTGCGAAGGCTTCGCCAACCAAGGCGTGATCGACCTCACCACCGGCATCGGCCCGTTCACTGCGGGTGGCTACTACTCCACCTCGCCAGCCGCGGTCACCCGTGACCTGGTCATCATCGGTGGCCACGTCACCGACAACGAGTCGACCAACGAGCCATCCGGCGTAATCCGTGCCTACGACGTGCACGACGGCCACCTGGTGTGGAACTGGGACAGCAACAACCCGGACGACACCAAGCCGTTGGCTGCCGGCAAGATGTACAGCCGCAACTCGGCCAACATGTGGTCGATCGCCAGCGTCGATGAAGACCTCGGCATGATTTACCTGCCCCTGGGCAATCAGACCCCGGACCAGTGGGGCGCCAACCGTACCCCGGGCGCCGAGAAGTACAGCGCCGGCGTGGTCGCCCTCGACCTGGCCACCGGCAAGGCCCGCTGGAACTACCAGTTCACCCACCACGACCTGTGGGACATGGACGTCGGCAGCCAGCCAACTCTGGTACACCTGAAGACCAACGATGGCGTGAAACCGGCAATCATCGTGCCGACCAAGCAAGGCAGCCTGTACGTGCTCGACCGCCGCGACGGTACGCCGATTGTGCCGATTCGCGAAATCCCCACCCCGCAAGGCGCTGTGAAGGGCGACCACACCTCGCCGACCCAGGCCCGCTCCGACCTCAACCTGCTTGGCCCAGAGCTGACCGAACAGGCCATGTGGGGCGCCACGCCGTTCGACCAGATGCTGTGCCGCATCCAGTTCCGCGAGCTGCGTTACGAAGGCCAGTACACCCCGCCGTCCGAGCAAGGTTCGCTGGTCTACCCTGGCAACGTAGGTGTGTTCAACTGGGGCAGCGTGTCGGTCGACCCGGTGCGCCAGCTGCTGTTCACCTCGCCCAACTACATGGCCTTCGTGTCGAAGATGATCCCGCGTGAGCAAGTGGCCGAGGGCAGCAAGCGCGAAAGCGAGACCAGCGGCGTGCAGCCGAATACCGGCGCGCCGTACGCGGTGACCATGCACCCGTTCATGTCGCCACTGGGCGTACCCTGCCAGGCACCGGCCTGGGGCTATGTCGCCGCCATCGACCTGTTCACCAACAAGGTGGTGTGGAAGCACAAGAACGGCACCACCCGCGACAGCACCCCAGTGCCGATCGGCCTGCCGGTTGGTGTGCCAAGCATGGGCGGTTCGATCGTCACTGCAGGTGGCGTCGGCTTCCTCAGCGGCACCCTCGACCAGTACCTGCGCGCCTATGACGTTAACAACGGCAAGGAACTGTGGAAAGCCCGCCTGCCAGCAGGTGGCCAGGCCACGCCGATGAGCTACACCGGCAAGGACGGCAAGCAGTATGTGCTGGTGACTGCCGGCGGGCATGGCTCACTGGGTACAAAAATGGGCGATTACATCATCGCTTACAAACTGGCTGAATAAAGCTGCCGAGCCCCTCCTCAGGGGCTCATTCACCTGTACTGGCCTCATCGCCGGCAAGCCAGCTCCCACAGGTACTCCACAGGCCTTGAAAGCAGTGGATTACCTGTGGGAGCTGGCTTGCCGGCGATGAGGCCAGTACAGGCACCCAAAGATGAAGCCTCTCCCCTGCGGCCTTGGTCTACCATTGAAACCCATCCCCCCCCGCCCCATCTAAGCACCATAGTCATTTACGCAGGTGCCCCATGAGCGACCAGCAGGATTTCCCGGAACACCCCGACGAACACAGCGAAGTCGAACACACCACCACCCAGGCTGGAACCAGCCACGCCCTCGCCCTGCCCGGCCAGCAGTTGCCGGACAAGGTCTACGTGATCCCGATCCACAACCGCCCGTTCTTCCCGGCGCAGGTGCTGCCGGTCATCGTCAACGAAGAACCTTGGGCCGAAACCCTCGACCTGGTGGCCAAGTCACCAGACCACTGCCTGGCACTGTTCTTCATGGACACCCCGCCAGAAGACCACCGCCATTTCGACACCGCGGCGCTGCCGCAGTACGGCACGCTGGTCAAGGTGCACCATGCCAGCCGCGAAAACGGCAAGCTGCAGTTCGTTGCCCAGGGCCTGACCCGGGTACGCATCCGCACCTGGCTCAAGCACCACCGCCCGCCCTACCTGGTCGAAGTCGAATACCCGCGCCAGCCCGCCGAGCCGACCGACGAGGTCAAGGCCTACGGCATGGCACTGATCAACGCGATCAAGGAACTGCTCCCGCTCAACCCGCTGTACAGCGAAGAGCTGAAGAACTACCTCAACCGCTTCAGCCCCAACGACCCATCGCCGCTCACCGACTTCGCCGCCGCCCTGACCTCGGCCACCGGCAGCCAGCTGCAGGAAGTGCTCGACTGCGTGCCCATGCTCAAGCGCATGGAAAAAGTCTTGCCGATGCTGCGCAAGGAGGTGGAAGTCGCGCGCCTGCAGAACGAGATCTCGGCCGAGGTAAACCGCCAGATCGGCGAGCACCAACGCGAATTCTTCCTCAAGGAACAACTCAAGGTCATCCAGCAGGAACTGGGCCTGACCAAGGACGACCGCAGTGCCGACCTGGAGCAGTTCGAGCAGCGTCTCGAAGGCAAGACCCTGCCGCCCCAGGCACGCAAGCGCATCGATGAAGAAATGGGCAAGCTGGCCATCCTCGAAACCGGATCGCCCGAATACGCCGTCACCCGCAATTACCTCGACTGGGCCACCGCCCTGCCATGGGGCGTGTATGGCAAGGACAAGCTCGACCTCAAGCATGCGCGCAAGGTCCTCGACCAGCACCATGCAGGCCTCGACGACATCAAGGAGCGCATCCTCGAATTCCTCGCCGTGGGCGCCTGGAAAGGCGAGATCAGCGGCTCGATCGTGCTGCTGGTTGGCCCGCCCGGGGTCGGCAAGACCAGCATTGGCAAGTCCATTGCCGAGTCGCTCGGCCGGCCGTTCTACCGTTTCAGCGTTGGCGGCATGCGTGACGAAGCCGAAATCAAGGGCCACCGCCGCACTTATATCGGCGCCCAGCCCGGCAAACTGGTGCAGGCGCTGAAAGACGTCGAAGTGATGAACCCGGTGATCATGCTCGACGAGATCGACAAGATGGGCCAGAGCTACCAGGGCGACCCGGCTTCGGCGTTGCTGGAAACCCTCGACCCAGAACAGAACGTTGATTTCCTCGACCACTACCTCGACTTGCGCCTGGACCTGTCCAAGGTGCTGTTCGTGTGCACCGCCAACACCCTCGACTCCATCCCCGGGCCGTTGCTCGACCGCATGGAAGTGATCCGCCTGTCTGGCTATATCACCGAAGAAAAACTGGCCATCGCCAAGCGCCACCTGTGGCCCAAGCAGCTGGAAAAGGCCGGCGTGGCCAAGACCAGCCTCAGCATCAGCGACAGCGCCTTGCGCACGGTAATCGAAAGCTATGCCCGTGAGGCCGGTGTGCGCCAGCTGGAGAAGCAACTGGGCAAGCTGGTCCGCAAGGCAGTGGTCAAGCTGCTGGAAGACCCCGAGGCCAAGCTGAAGATTGGCACCAAGGACCTGGAGTCCGCGCTCGGCATGCCGGTGTTCCGCAGCGAGCAGGTGCTGGCCGGCAAAGGCGTGATCACCGGCCTGGCCTGGACCAGCATGGGCGGCGCCACCCTGCCGATCGAGGCGACCCGTATCCACACCCTCAACCGCGGCTTCAAGCTGACCGGCAAACTGGGTGACGTGATGAAGGAATCGGCCGAAATCGCCTACAGCTACGTCAGCTCCAACCTCAAGCAGTTTGGCGGTGACCCCGGCTTCTTCAACGAAGCGTTCATCCACCTGCATGTGCCTGAAGGGGCCACACCCAAGGATGGCCCAAGTGCCGGCATTACCATGGCCAGTGCCCTGCTGTCGCTGGCCCGCGACCAGGCACCAAAGAAAGGTGTGGCCATGACCGGTGAGCTGACCCTCACCGGCCAGGTGCTGCCGATTGGTGGTGTGCGTGAGAAGGTTATTGCGGCGCGGCGGCAGAAGATCTTCGAGCTGATCTTGCCGGAGCCTAACCGAGGGGACTTCGAGGAACTGCCGGACTACCTGCGTGAAGGCCTGACGGTGCATTTCGCCAAGCGCTTTGCCGACGTGGCCAAAGTCCTCTTCTGACCTGATCCGGCCTCTTCTCGGGCTTGCCCGCGAAGAGGCCCGCACAGGCAACACAAAACCCCATCAGCATCGGTTATCCTCAGGCCATCGCCAGCCTCCGGAGCCAACATGACCGCCCCTCGTCTGCTCGTTCCCCTGAGTTTCGCCCTGCTTTCTGCCTGCGCCCAACAGCCCACGCAGCCCGTCGAACTGGATGCCGAAAGCGAATGCCCCACGCGCCTGCAAGTCGGCCAGAGCCTTACCCTGACGCTGCCCAGCAACCCCACCACTGGTTACCGCTGGTTGGTGCAGAACCCGGCAACCAACGTGCTGCAAAGCCTTGGCCCCGAGGTCTACAGCGCCCCTGAAGACGCCGGTATCGTTGGCAACTCGGGCATTTCGACCTGGCGCTACCAGGCCCGCGCCACTGGCGAAGGCCACCTGGTACTGGTCTACCAGCAGCCTTGGGCCCCAGAAGTGCCCCCGGTGCAGACCTTCGATTGCGCCATTCGGGTCAACTGAACGCACAGCGCTGGTCAGCCGACCATGCATCCAGGCTGCGGTTTGGCTAGAATGCGCCCCCTGCATATCACCAGCCGCCTGGATTCGCCGTGAGCAAACAACCCGACCGTCTATTTGCCCAACCTCTGGAGCAGGTCCCCGACTTCGTCTTCAACGAAGACGTGGTGCGCGTGTTCCCGGACATGATCAAGCGCTCGGTGCCCGGTTACCCAACCATCGTCGAAAACCTCGGCGTACTGGCCGCGCGCTTCGCCCAGCCAAACACCGCGCTGTACGACCTGGGTGCATCCCTGGGTGCCGTCACCCAGTCACTGCGCCGCCACGTGCGCAGTGACGGATGCCGGGTCATTGCCGTGGACAACTCCGCCGCCATGGTCGAGCGTTGCCGCCAGTACCTCACCGCCCAGGACTCGATGTTCCAGGAGCTGCTGCCGGTGCAAGTGCTGGAAGCCGATATCCTGGCCCTGCCCTTCGAGCCCGCCTCGGTAGTGGCAATGAACTTCACCCTGCAGTTCATAGCCCCCGACCAGCGCCTGGAACTGCTCGGCCGTATCCGCCAGGCGCTGTTGCCCGGCGGCGCATTGATCCTCTCGGAAAAGCTGCGCTTCGCCGATGAGCAAGAGCAGGACCTGCTCAATGAACTGCACCTGGACTTCAAGCGTGCCAATGGCTACAGCGAACTGGAAATTGCCCAGAAGCGCAGCGCCATCGAAAACGTGATGAGGCCCGACACCCTTGAAGCCCACCAGGAGCGCCTGCGCGCCGCCGGCTTCTCGAAGGTGGTGCCCTGGTTCCAATGCCTTAACTTTGCCTCGTTGATAGCCCTGCCATGATCGATCTGTCCCCCCTCGTCCGCCGCCTGGCGGGCACGCCCCTGGCTTCCTGGTCGCAAGGCCTGCAAGCGCAACTGGAAGCCAAGCTGGATAAGGGCCACGGTGACCTCGACCGCTGGCGCGGTGCACTCGACGCCCTGCCCGCCCTGCAACCGAGCGAAGTCGACCTGGCCAACGGGCTGCGCCTGGACTGCGATTGCGACGACGCCACACGCGCGCAGATGCGCCAGGCACTGATGGGCCTGTCGCCCTGGCGCAAAGGGCCGTTCGACCTGTTCGGTGTGCATGTGGACACCGAATGGCGTTCGGACTGGAAGTGGTCACGGGTCGGCCCGCATCTGGACCTCAAGGGCAAGCGCGTGCTCGACGTGGGCTGCGGCAATGGCTACTACCAGTGGCGCATGCTCGGTGCCGGCGCCGACATGGTCATTGGCGTCGACCCCAACTGGCTGTTCTTCTGCCAGTTCCAGGCCGTGCAACAGTACTTGCCGGAGCTGCCGGCCTGGCACCTGCCCTTCGCCCTGGAAGACCTGCCTGCCAACCTGGAAGGTTTTGACACGGTGTTTTCCATGGGCGTGTTCTACCACCGCCGCTCGCCCATCGAGCATCTGCTGGCGCTCAAGGACTGCCTGGTCAAAGGTGGCGAGCTGGTGCTGGAAACCTTGGTGATCGAGGGCGACGAAAACCAGGTACTGGTACCAGAAGACCGTTACGCGCAGATGCGCAACGTCTGGTACCTGCCGTCGGTGCCTGCCCTGGAGCGCTGGTTGCGCCGCGCCGGTTTCAGCGATGTGCGATGCGTCGATGTCAGCGTGACCAGCGTCGAGGAACAGCGCAGCACCGAATGGATGCGCTACCAGTCGCTGGGCGACTTCCTCGACCCGAACGACCACAGCAAAACCATCGAAGGCCTGCCTGCCCCTCGTCGCGCAACACTGGTGGCGCGCAAATAAAAAAGGCGCCCGGTCGGGCGCCTGAATACACCTGCAGCGAGGAGCGTCGCGGCGCAGGTGCTGTTAGCTCAGTCTTTGGCCACCTCGCGGGCCTTCTCCTGCGCTTTGCGCTCGCGTTCGGCAACGGCCTGCTGCTTGTCGCCATGCAGCCGCTGCTGGTCTTCGCGGAAAGCTTGCCAGAACTGCTTGGAGCGCTCCGCACCGCCCTCGGCGTAAACACTGGCGCTGCCCAGGGCAAGGGTGGCCAACAGCAGGTATTTGGTCAGGTTCATCGTGTTTGCCTCGTGGTAACCGATCAGACAGGGCCATCGTAGCGAGGGCTAGCTAACGGCAAGGTGAGGCGGGGATTACAGTCCTGCAATGTGGCCTTCTATTGCCTGCACTGGCCTCTTCGCGGCGGTTCGACGCCTCGATAAACCCGCTCCCACAGGTAAACCACTAAATTCAGCAACTGTGCTGTACCTGTGGAAGCTGGCTTGCCGGCGACAGGGCCAGAACAGACAGCCAGATAACACCAGGATTACAAATCCGTTATCTAAGCCGACACCCCTAACTCATGCCGTAACATCCTGCCCCTTGACCCTGATGTCACTACAGGGTCGAGAATCGCCCCCTTTCATCACACCGAGCCCCCCATGCGCCTACTGATCATCGAGGACGAACTGCGTACCGCCGACTACCTGCAACAGGGCCTGCGCGAGAACGGTTACGTGGTCGACTGCGCCCACACCGGCACCGATGGCCTGCACCTGGCCCGCCAGCAGCCCTACGACCTGGTCATCCTCGACGTCAACCTGCCTGAGCTTGATGGCTGGGCCGTGCTGCAGCGGCTGCGCGCCGAGTCGGCCACGCGCATCATGATGCTCACCGCCCACGGCCGCCTGGCCGACCGGGTCAAGGGCCTGGACCTGGGCGCCGACGACTACCTGCTCAAGCCCTTCGAGTTCCCCGAGCTGCTGGCGCGCATCCGCAGCCTGCTACGCCGTAACGATCAGCAACTGCTGCCCAGTACCCTGCGCGTCGCAGACCTGGAGCTGGACCCCGGCCGCCACCGCGCCTACCGCGCCGGGCAGCGTATCGACCTGACCGCCAAGGAGTTCGCCCTGCTGCACTTGCTGATGCGCCAGACCGGCGAGGTGCTGTCGCGCACGCAGATCATCTCGCTGGTGTGGGACATGAACTTCGACTGCGACACCAACGTGGTCGAGGTCTCGATCCGGCGCCTGCGGGCGAAGATCGACGACCCGTTCGACAGCAAGCTGATCCATACCCTGCGTGGCGTTGGCTACGTGCTTGAGGCGCGCTTTTGAAAAACGCCAGCCTGTCGCTACGCCTGGGCCTGAGCGTGACGTTGATGGGGGCCGCACTGGTACTGCTGCTGGCCTGCCTGGCAGTGTTCGCCCTGGATCACGAGCTGGACAGCCGCGCGCGCAAGGATCTGGCGCGCAAGATGCTGCAGGTCGAGCACAACCTGCGCGTCGACCTGCGCAGCGAAGACCTGGGCAGCCGCGCTCATCCGCTGCTCGACCTGGTAATGGGCCATGACAACCTCAGCCTAAGCGTGCTGGCCCTCGACGGCCGCCACCCGCACCTGCTTAGCCTTGGGCCAGCCCTGGAATCGCGCGTGGGCGAACTGCACACTGATGCCCGTTTGGCCTTTCACGAATGGCGCGACAGCAGTGGTAACCAGATCCTCACCGTGACCCGCCTGATGCGCCTGCGCGACAACACCCCGGTCAAGGTGATGATGTCACTCAACCGCGCCGACGATAACGCCCTGCTACAGGCCTACCTGCACTCCACCCTGCTCGCACTGCCACTGCTGCTGGTCCTGATTGGCGCGGGCGCCTGGTGGCTGATGCAACGCGGCCTGAAACCGCTACGGCACTTCCGGCGCATAGCCGGGCAGGTCTCGACCCAGGACCTGCAACACCGCCTGCCCAGCACTGGCCTGCCACTGGAGCTGGCAGAACTGGCCGGCAGCATCAATGTGATGCTCGATCGCCTCGACCAGGGTGTCAGCCAGCTGTCGCAGTTTTCCGACGACCTGGCTCATGAACTGCGCACGCCGTTAAGCAACCTGATGGGCAAGGCCCAGGTAACCCTGGCCCGTGAGCGGGACAACGCGAACTACCGGGAAGTGCTGGAAGACAGCATCGAAGAATTGACCCGGCTCAACCGCATCATCAACGACATGCTGTTTCTCGCCCAGGTCAGCCAGCCACAGACACAGGTCGCCCTCAAGCCCCTGGCATTGGCCGACGAGACTGCGAGGGTTGTCGAACTGTTCGCCTTCAGTGCCGAGGTTAAAGAGGTTGCATTGGCTGTCCAGGGCTGGGGGACGGCATTGGGGGACCGCCTGATGTTCCAGCGGGCACTGTCGAACCTGTTGAGCAATGCCATTCGGCATAGTCCTGAAGGCAAGCCTGTGCAACTGCGCATAGAGCGCCAAGGCTGTGAAGTTCGGCTATCAGTGGAAAACCAGGGGCCTGGCATTGCGGCAGAACAGCAACCGCACTTGTTCGAGCGGTTCTACCGGGTGGGCTCGGGGCGCTCGCGGTTGGAGGGTGGGACCGGGTTGGGGCTGGCGATCGTCAAGTCGATCATGCAGTTGCATGGCGGGCGGGTTGAAGTCAGCAGCAGCCCCTTGGGGCCGACGCGTTTCACCCTGGTGTTTGCTGGCGAATAATCGGCGGCCTGTGCCGGCCTCTTCGCGGGTTCGCCCGCGAAGAGGCCAGTACAGGCGACCAATCAATCAGCGCGAAGCCGCCACGATCAGCGCCTTCATCTCGGCCACAGCAGCCTTGAAGCCAACAAACAGAGCATGCGCCACCAGCGCATGCCCAATGTTCAGCTCATTGATACCCTTGATCGCCGCCACCGCCTCGACGTTGTGGTAGTGCAGCCCGTGACCGGCATTGACGATCAGCCCCTGCCCCACGCCAAAGGCTACGCCGTCGACGATGCGCTTGAGTTCCTCTGCCACTTCGGTCGGGGTCTGGGCATCGGCATAACGCCCGGTGTGCAGTTCAATAGCCGGCGCGCCAACCCGACGCGAGGCTTCGATCTGCCGCTCGTCGGCATCGATGAACAGCGACACTTCGGCACCGGTACGTGCCAGGCGCTCGACCGCTGCCTTGATTCGCGCTTCCTGCCCTGCCACGTCCAGGCCACCTTCGGTGGTCAGTTCCTGACGGGTTTCGGGTACCAGGCAGATATGCGCCGGGCGAATCTTCTCGGCAAAGGCCATCATCTCTTCGGTGACGCCCATTTCGAAGTTCATGCGGGTCTGCAGCACATCCTTGAGCAGCACCACGTCACGCTCCTGGATGTGCCGACGGTCTTCGCGCAGGTGCACAGTGATGCCATCGGCGCCTGCTTCCTCGGCATCCAGGGCGGCCTTGACCGGGTCAGGGTAACGCGTGCCGCGGGCCTGGCGCAGGGTCGCCACGTGGTCGATGTTTACACCGAGAAGCATGCGGTTGCTGTGAGTCACGAAAGGCTCTCCTGAAGATTGAGCCCCACAGCATACGTCGTGATCAGCGCTTGCGAAACAGTTCCCGGCTGACCAGCGGCTTTGCGCCCAGGTGAACGGCCAGCGCCTGGCGCATCAGGCGCTTGGCGGCAAGCAAAGCACCAGGGGCGTCCCAGTCGGCTTCGGCCAGGGCCAGTAGCTCGGTGCCGCGGAACAGGCCGGGTTGCACCAGCTCGACCCGTTCCAGGCCGGCATCCACGCGTAAACGGTACAGGCCGTCGGCGACGATCGGCTGGTCGTTGGCGTCATGGTTCAGGGAAAACGCATAGCCGAGCTCGTCCAGCAGCCGCCATTCGAATGAGCGCAGCAAAGGCTCCAGCGGGCGCCCTTCGGCCAGGGCCTGCAAGGTCAGGGTGTAGTGCTCGAACAGGGCCGGGAATGGCGCTTCGGCGGGCAGCAGGCGCATCAGCAGTTCATTGAGGTACAACCCGCTGAACAACGCATCACCATGCAGCCAGGCGGCGATGCCGGCGCTGTCCATCCGCCCGACATTCTTCAGCTCGCCACGCCCGCGCAGCTCTAGCTCAAGCGGCACAAACGGCCGCACCAGGCTGCCACCCTTGCCACGCGCACGGCGCAGCACGGCGCGCATGCGGCCCTGCGGGGTGAAGAAGTCGACCAGCGCGCTGGTTTCCTTGTAGGCACGGCTATGCAGCACGTAGGCTGGCTGGCCGACAGATTGTTCCATAAGTAATCTCTACACACCAGATGCAACTGTGGGAGCGGGTTTACCCGCGAATGCGTCAGTGAACCCACCATAGCATTCGCGGGTGAACCCGCTCCCACAGATAAACCTGGCGTCAGATAGGGTTAGAGGTCGCCGTAGCCCAGCGAACGCAGGGCGCGCTCGTCGTCGGACCAGCCGCCTTTCACCTTGACCCACAGGTTGAGCATGACCTTGGAGTCGAACAGCACTTCCATGTCCTTGCGCGCCTCGGAGCCGATGCGCTTGATGCGCTCGCCCTTGTCGCCAATGATGATTTTCTTCTGGCCGTCACGTTCAACCAGGATCAACGCGTGGATGTGCAGCACATGGCCTTGCTGCTTGAACTCCTCGATCTCCACGGTTATCTGGTACGGCAACTCCGCACCCAGCTGGCGCATGATTTTCTCGCGCACCAGTTCAGCAGCCAGGAAGCGGCTGCTGCGGTCAGTGATCTGGTCTTCAGGGAAGAAGTGATCGTTTTCGGGCAGGTGCTTGGCGATCTGGGCTTCCAGCGCTTCGAGGTTGTGCCCCTGCTGCGCAGAAATCGGCATCACCTCGGCGTTCGGCAGTTGCTCCTGCAGCCACTGCAGGTGCGGGATCAACTCGGCCTTCTCTTCCATGCGGTCGGTCTTGTTGACCGCGATGATCAGCGGGCCGGTCACGTACTGCACACGCTCCAGCACCAGTTGGTCCTCATCGGTCCACTTGGTGCGGTCGACCACGAAAATCACCACGTCGACGTCTTTCAGGGCCGCCGAGGCGTTGCGGTTCATGTAGCGGTTCAGGGCCTTGTCGTTGGCCTTGTGCATACCGGGGGTATCGACGTAGATCGCCTGCACGTCACCCTCGGTCTTGATGCCGAGCATGTTGTGGCGGGTGGTCTGCGGCTTGCGCGAGGTAATCGCCAGCTTCTGGCCGAGGATGTGGTTGAGCAGGGTCGACTTGCCGACGTTGGGGCGGCCGACAATGGCTACGTAGCCGCAGCGGGTCGGGGTGTTATCAGTCATTGCCATTCTCCACGCCCAGGGCGATCAGTGCAGACGCGGCGGCGACTTGCTCGGCAATACGCCGGCTAACGCCCTGGCCACGGCTCTTGTTGTTCAGCAGCACCACTTCGCATTCGACGAAGAAGGTCCGGCAGTGCGGTTCACCCTGGATATCCACCACTTCGTAACGCGGCAGCTCACAGCTGCGCGACTGCAGGAACTCCTGCAGGCGGGTTTTCGGATCCTTGTTCGTGTCGACCAGGGTCAGGCCTTCGAATTCATCGGCCAGCCAGGCCAGCACGCGCTCCCGGGCCGTTTCCATGTCGGCGTCCAGGTAGATGGCGCCAATCAGCGCCTCCAGGGCATCGGCCAGGATCGACTCACGGCGAAAACCGCCGCTCTTGAGTTCGCCCGAACCCAGGCGCAAGTATTCGCCCAGGTCGAAGCCACGAGCCAGGCGAGCAAGGGTCTCGCCCTTGACCAGGCGCGCACGCAGGCGCGACAGCTGGCCTTCGCGGGCCTGCGGGAAACGCTCGAACAGCGCTTCGCCAGCGACAAAGTTGAGAATGGCGTCACCGAGGAACTCCAGGCGCTCATTGTTGCGCCCGGCGTAGCTGCGATGGGTCAGCGCCAGGAGCATCTGGTCCTGGTTCTTGAAGGTGTATCCGAGCTTACGCTCCAGACGGTCAAGGGAAGCACTCATGCGGCCACCCGTTGGTTGTTCAACGCGTTGTTCAAATCAACATCCTGAAAGACTGTTTGGCTGTGGCCCGCCGCGATGTGCGGCGAATCTCCCGATCCCTGAGAACACAGCCTATGTCAGAAATGCATTCGGCGCTGTCTGCTGGACAGCGCCGATGGGTATCAATGGATCAGGCCAACCCGCGACAGGTTGGGCAGGTGGCTTAGCTTGGGCTCTGGCCAGCTCATCCACACGGCGAAGGCCTTGCCGACAATGTTCCGGTCCGGAACCATGCCGTGCAGTTCTTTCGGGATGTTCGGGTCATCCCAGAAACGGCTGTCGTTGGAATTGTCGCGGTTGTCGCCCATCATGAAGTAATGGCCTGCCGGCACAGTCCACTGCTGGTCCGGCGGCATGCGATAACGGCTCATTTCCTTGCGGATCAGGTGTTCCGCCTCACCGAGCTTTTCCTTGTACAGCTCGGCGCTGCCCAGGGTGCCTGGCTCGGTGCCCACCAGCTGTTCGGCAATCGGCTGGCCGTTGACGAACAACCGCTTGTCGTTGGTGTAGCGCACCACGTCGCCCGGCAGGCCGACCACACGCTTGATGTAGTTGACGTTCGGGTCGCTCGGGTAGCGGAACACCATCACATCACCACGTTGCGGGTCACCCACCTCGATGACCTTCTTGTCGATCACCGGCAGGCGAATGCCGTACGAGAACTTGTTCACCAGGATGAAGTCGCCCACTTCCAGGGTCGGTTTCATCGACCCCGAAGGGATCTGGAACGGCTCGACCAGGAACGAGCGCAGTACCAGCACGATGAACAGTACCGGGAAGAACGACTTGCCGTACTCGACCAGCAACGGTTCCTTGTTCAGGCGCTCGACCACCGCCAACTCGGGCTGGCTTACGCTGCCCTGATAGTTGGCAATTGCCGCACGCCGGCGCGGGGCCAGGAACAGCAGGTCGATCAAGCCCAGCAGACCGCAGACGAAGACGGCGATGACCAGCAACAGCGGGAAATTTAGCGACATAGGACCTAGCTATCCAACCTGAGCACGGCGAGGAAGGCTTCCTGTGGAATCTCCACGTTACCCACCTGTTTCATGCGTTTCTTACCGGCCTTCTGCTTCTCCAGCAGTTTTTTCTTACGGCTGACGTCACCACCGTAGCACTTGGCCAGTACGTTCTTTCTGAGCGCCTTGACGGTTGTCCGCGCGATGATCTGGCCGCCAATGGCTGCCTGGATCGCCACATCGAACATCTGCCGAGGGATCAGTTCCTTCATCTTCTCGGTCAACGCACGGCCTTTGTAGGCGGCGTTGTCGCGGTGCACGATCAATGCCAGGGCATCGACCTTGTCGCCGTTGATCAATACATCCAGCTTGACCAGGTTGGCCGACTGATAGCGATCGAAATGATAGTCCAGCGAAGCATAGCCGCGGCTGGTGGACTTGAGGCGGTCGAAGAAGTCCAGTACCACTTCGTTCATCGGCATGTCATAGCGCACCTGCACCTGGCTGCCGAGGAACTGCATGTCGCGCTGCACGCCACGCTTCTCGATGCACAGGGTGATCACGTTGCCCAGGTGCTCCTGCGGTACCAGGATGGTCGCGGTGACGATCGGCTCGCGGAAGTCGGCCACAGCCGAGACATCCGGCAGCTTCGACGGGTTGTCGACGACGATGGTTTCGCCGGTTTTCAGCTCCAGCTCGTAGATCACGCTTGGTGCAGTGGTGATCAGATCCAGGTCGTATTCGCGCTCCAGGCGCTCCTGGATAATTTCCATGTGCAGCATGCCGAGGAAGCCGCAACGGAAGCCAAAGCCCAGGGCGTCGGAGCTTTCCGGCATGTACTGCAGCGACGAATCGTTCAGGGTCAGCTTCTGCAGGGCGTCGCGGAAGTCCTCGAAGTCATCGGAGCTGACCGGGAACAGGCCGGCGTAGACCTGCGGCTGGATCTTCTTGAAGCCTGGCAGCACTTCGACCTCTGGGGTCGAGGACAGGGTCAGGGTGTCACCGACCGGTGCACCATGGATGTCTTTGATGCTGGCAATGATGAAGCCTACTTCACCGGCTTTCAGATCAGCGGTCTGGGTGTGTTTCGGGGTGAATACACCGACGCTGTCGACCAGGTGCACCTTGCCGGTGGACTTGACCAGGATCTTGTCGCCTTTCTTGACGCGGCCCTGGCGCACACGCACCAGCGAGACCACGCCCAGATAGTTGTCGAACCAGGAGTCGATGATCAGCGCTTGCAGCGGTGCGTCGATCTCGCCTTCCGGCGCGGGGATGGTCTGCACCAGGCGCTCGAGCACCTCGTCCACGCCCATGCCGCTCTTGGCACTGCAGGCCACGGCGTCAGTGGCGTCGATGCCGATGATCTTCTCGATCTCGTCCTTGACGCGGTCCGGGTCGGCCTGGGGCAGGTCCATCTTGTTCAGGACCGGCATGACCTCAAGGCCCTGCTCGATGGCGGTGTAGCAGTTGGCTACGGACTGGGCTTCCACGCCTTGGCCGGCGTCGACCACCAGCAGCGCACCCTCACAGGCCGCCAGCGAGCGCGAGACTTCGTAGGTGAAGTCGACGTGGCCGGGGGTGTCGATGAAGTTCAGCTGGTAGGTCTTGCCATCCTGCGCCTTGTAGTGAAGCGTGACGCTGTGGGCCTTGATGGTGATACCGCGCTCACGCTCCAGGTCCATGGAATCGAGCACCTGGGCTTCCATCTCGCGTGCCGACAGGCCACCGCACATCTGGATGAAACGGTCGGCCAGCGTCGACTTGCCATGGTCGATGTGGGCGATGATGGAGAAATTGCGGATATGACTCAAATCACTCACGGGTCAACACTCGAAAAGGCTGCGAGCCGGACGCCCGCCGAAAAATAGCCGGGAATTGTACCTTAAGCTGCTGGGTTATGGGAGATTCCTCTGTCCGACTGTACACAGCAATCATCCGCGCAATTGTGAAGATTCATGAAAAAGGGCAGCCAAAGCTGCCCTTTTTCCTTGCCAAGCCGCTTATTCAGCAAGCTTGAAGGTGATGAAGCTGGCGCGGCCCTGACGCAGTACGCGCATCGACACCGAACGGTTCTTCGGCAGCTCCTTGGCGATTTCGGTGAATTCCTTGGCCGAACCGATGGCCTGGTTGTTCAGGTGGCTGATGACATCACCCGGGCGCAGACCGATCAGCGCTGCCGGGCCATCCTGAACTTCCTTGATGACCACGCCACCCTTGAGCTCCAGGGATTTCTTCTGCTCGGCGGTCAGGTCGGCTACCGAGACACCCAGGCGGTTGCTGCTGCGCTCTGCACTGCCTTCGGCGCCGGTGCCAATGTCGGCGTCGTCATCCGGCATCGCACCCACGGCTACATCCAGGGTCTGGCGCTTGCCGTTACGGATGATTTCCAATTTGGCCTTCTCGCCCTCTTTCAGGCTGCCGACCAGGTGCGGCAGGTCGGCCGACATGACGATCGGCTGGCCGTTCATACTCAGGATCACGTCACCCACCTGCAGGCCACCCTTGGCTGCCGGGCCGTTTTCCAGGACCTGCGCCACCAGGGCACCGGCCGGCTTGTCGAGGCCGAACGATTCAGCCAGGTCCTTGTTGACCTCCTGGATCACCACGCCCAGCCAGCCGCGGCTGACCTTGCCGTCTTTTTTTAGCTGGTTGGAAACATCGATCGCCACGTCGATCGGGATGGCGAACGACAGGCCCATGAAACCGCCGGAACGCGTGAAGATCTGCGAGTTGATACCCACCACTTCGCCCTTCATGTTGAACAGCGGGCCGCCAGAGTTACCTGGGTTGATGGCCACGTCTGTCTGGATGAACGGCACATAGGTGTCGTTAGGCAGGGTACGGCCCTTGGCACTGACAATACCTTTGGTCACCGAATGGTCGAAGCCGAACGGCGAACCGATGGCCAGTACCCACTCGCCCACCTTGAGCTTCTCGGAATCACCCAACTTCACGGTCGGCAGGTTCTTGCCCTCGACCTTGAGCAGGGCCACGTCGGTGCGCGGGTCGGTGCCGATCAACTTGGCCTGCAACTCGCTGCGGTCTGACAGACGGACGATGATCTCGTCGGCATCGGCCACCACGTGGTTGTTGGTCAACACGTAGCCATCGCTGGAAATGATGAAGCCCGAGCCCAACGACATGGCCTCGCGCTGGCGGTCACCGCGCGGCGAGCGCGGCTGCTGCGGCATGTTGCGCTCGAAGAACTCGCGGAACATTGGCGGCAGGCCTTCCAGGTCGGGCATCTGCCCGGCGGCCATGCGCCGGTCTGGCAGCTTCTGCTTGGTACTGATGTTGACCACCGCCGGCGAGGCCTGCTCGACCAGCGTGGTGAAGTCCGGCAGGGCTTCCTCGGCCTGGGCGGTGAGCACCTGGCCGAGCATCAGCACGGCGGCGAACATCGATAGGTAGGATTTCAAGCGTGGTATTGACATACGGCTCCCGTCACAACGAGCGGTAGTTTAGAAAGGCCCCTGCACAAAGCAGGAAAGGCCAGGCTCCTAGAAGCCTGACCTATAGAAAATTTGCCGATGGATTGCAAATGACAATGCTTTAATTTCATTTCAGCCGTATGTCCGCCTGCCTTGGCACGGCCCGCAAAAGCGCGCCATCACTGGCGCGCCTGGGCGTCCTGAGGGCGCATCGACAGTGCGACGCGTTCTGCCGTACCCAGCGGAATTTCGCCGACCACGGTGACCATCACCTTGCCCTTGGGCGTGTTCAGGCGGCGTGAAACCGCCGAGGTCGGGCCAAGCTGGGTGCGCATGTCGCTCCCGCCATCATCCTTCACCGGTTCGAGGAATACCGAGAAGCGCGCCAGACCATCGTCATACATCAGGCTGCTGACCGTACTGCCCCCCTTCGGGTCACGGCGCACCGAGCTGTTGACCAGCTCGAACCCAGGTGGCAGCCAGTCCGAACGCCAGCCGGCGACACTGTCATTGCTGGCGGATGCCACATGCTGTACCGGCTTGCACGCAGCACTGGGGCGCATGTCATCGTCGCTGGGCAGCTCGTCGGTGTCGAGACGGGTCATCTGGAAGCGCTCCAGCAACTGCCCTTTGTCGTTAAGCATCAACGAGCGCAGCGGCAGGCCGGTAGTACGGTCCAGGTGCAATTCGAAGGCATAGCGGTGCTGGTCGCGCGGGGTGAGCGTGACGATCACGGCGTCGCGCCCGGCGACCCGTGACTTGCCCGCAACGCTCAAGTTGTACCAGCCCATCAGTTTCAGCGGATCAAGCACACGCTGCGCAGCATCCGGAGGCGTCGTCACGCTACTGACCAAGGCCCCGCTGACGCACTCCACCTTGCCATCCACGCGCACGATTTCCTGGGCGGCGCCATCGAGCTGCAACAACCGCTCGCTGACTTTGCCGTCCTCGACCCTGTGCCAGATATCGTGGGAAGAGAAGCTGCCGTTGCGCTCGTAGACAAAAGAGCCCTGATAGCTCTGTTTTTGCTCGGCCTGTGCCAGCTTGTTCAACCACTCACTCGCCTCGGGCGAGGAATTGGCCGCCAATGCTGGCACCATCATGCAGCTGCCAACAAGCAGCGACAGAAGAGGTAGCGCGCGCATGATCCTCCTTACTTAACGGTTTTCCAGGCTGGCGGCGCGGGCATACGGCAATGCCGTTTCAGTGCCCTTCAGCGCGGACTCCTGGGCATGCTGGCGCAGGTAACCTGGCAGACGCTGATCCCAGCCGGCCTGGTTCTGCAGCACGCCGTTGGCCATCGGCCCGGTCGGTTGCTCACTGCTCTCACTATAGCCTGCCAAAACGGCCGGGCCCTGGGCTTGTGGCACGCTCAGGCCTTGCTGGGCAGGTTGCTGGGCAGCCAGCTCGGCACCGGTGATCTCGTCCTGGTTGTACATGCGCACACCGGCCAGCACTGCTACGGTGACCGAGGCGGCTACCGCCAGGCGGCCAATGCTGCGCCATGGGCCCTTCTTGACCTTGGCCGGCACGGCTTCGTCGGCCAGCGCCGCAGACACCGCCGAGGCGATGTCCAGGTTAGGCAGCAGCAGCTCCTTGTGCATGGCTGCACGGGCAACCTGGTAACGCGACCAGGTGGCACGGGTTTCGGCATCGTCGACGGCGTTCAACACCCGACGCAGTTCCAGTTCGTCCGCTTCGTTATCCATCACCGCGGACAGCGATTCCTGCAAAGCTTCACGACTCATGGCGGTTCCTCTCTTGGCTGTCGCCGCTGTCTCAGGTTTCCTGCAACAACGGCTGCAGGGCTTTGTCTATGGCCTCCCGAGCGCGGAAGATTCGAGAGCGCACGGTACCCACCGGACATTGCATGACACTGGCAATGTCTTCGTAACTCAGACCGTCGAACTCGCGCAGGGTCAGGGCCGTGCGCAGGTCTTCGGGCAGTTGCTGGATGGTGCGATGGACGGTGCCTTCGATTTCATCCCGCAACAACGAGCGCTCTGGGGACTCGAGATCCTTGAGACCATGATCGCCGTCGTAAAACTCCGCATCCTCGGAGCTCACATCGCTGTCTGGCGGCCGTCTTCCACGGGACACCAGGTAGTTCTTCGCCGTGTTGATGGCGATGCGGTACAGCCACGTATAAAACGCACTGTCTCCGCGGAAATTGCCAAGCGCACGGTAGGCCTTGATAAAGGCTTCCTGTGCTACATCCTGGGCCTCGTGGGTATCGTGAACGAACCGCACGATCAACCCGAGAATCTTGTGCTGATACTTCAGCACCAACAGATCGAACGCTCGCCTGTCACCACGCTGAACGCGCTCGACAAGCTGCTGATCCTCTTCCTGGGTTAGCATGAACACTCCTCAGTGAACTCGAAGGAGCGTTGCAACAGCCATCGTTCAGGCCTGCAACCATAGACTCGGGCTTTACGCAAAAGTTCTCCCCTCCAAGCAAGTTTCCTGCAGCCCTTGGTCGGCTTGCACGGAAGACGCGGCGCGGTCACGGCCGGCTACGTCGATAATCAGGTTTCGAGTACGCAGGGACAGCCCGGACAGGCCTGCCGCCCTGCGTCGCCGCGGCAAATTGTGGCGTGCGGGCAGCCTTCATCAGATTTCCGGCCATGTCGGAAAGTTCCCACAAAGGTTGTCGCAACCTGGCAAGTGGCATGGAAATTGGCCACTCGGGGCTGCTATAAAGACAACCCGGCCAAGTTTAACGATAGTTTCACAATGCCATCTGCGCGTGACTATTGTGCCGCTCCCCTTCTGAAGATTACTAGTGTCCCGACATGAGCCAACAATTCCAACATGATGTCCTGGTGATCGGCAGCGGTGCCGCCGGTCTCAGCCTGGCACTGAACCTCCCCAGCCACCTGCGCGTCGCCGTGCTCAGCAAAGGCGACCTGGCCAACGGCTCGACCTTCTGGGCCCAAGGCGGTGTCGCGGCGGTGCTGGACAACACCGATACCGTGCAGTCGCATGTTGAGGACACCCTCAATGCCGGCGGCGGCCTGTGCAATGAAGAAGCAGTACGCTTTACCGTCGAACACAGCCGCGAAGCCATCCAGTGGCTGATCGAGCAAGGCGTGCCTTTTACCCGCGACGAGCACTACAGCGTCGACGACGGCGGCTTCGAGTTTCACCTGACCCGTGAGGGCGGCCATAGCCACCGGCGCATCATCCACGCCGCCGACGCCACCGGCGCAGCCATCTTCACCACGCTGCTGGAACAGGCCCGCCGGCGCCCGAACATCCAGCTGCTGGAGCAGCGCGTGGCGGTCGACCTGATCACCGAACGTCGCCTGGGCCTGCCCGGCGAGCGTTGCCTGGGCGCCTATGTGCTCGACCGCAACACTGGCGAAGTGGACACCTTCGGCGCGCGCTTCACCGTGCTGGCCACTGGCGGTGCGGCCAAGGTCTACCTCTATACCAGCAACCCCGATGGTGCCTGTGGCGACGGCATTGCCATGGCCTGGCGGGCCGGTTGCCGGGTGGCGAACCTGGAGTTCAACCAGTTCCACCCGACCTGCCTGTACCACCCGCAGGCCAAGAGCTTCCTGGTCACCGAAGCGCTGCGCGGCGAGGGCGCCCTGCTGCGCCTGCCCAATGGTGAGCGGTTCATGCCGCGCTTCGACCCGCGTGAAGAGCTGGCCCCACGCGACATCGTCGCCCGTGCCATCGACCACGAGATGAAGCGCCTGGGTGTGGACTGCGTGTACCTGGACATCAGCCACAAGCCGGCCGATTTCATCAAGAGCCATTTCCCCACCGTGTACGAGCGCTGCCTGTCCTTTGGCATCGACATCACCCGCCAGCCAATTCCGGTGGTACCAGCGGCGCACTACACCTGCGGCGGGGTGATGGTCGACGACCGTGGCCATACCGACGTACCGGGCTTGTACGCCATCGGCGAGACCAGCTGCACCGGCCTGCACGGCGCCAACCGCATGGCCAGCAACTCGTTGCTGGAATGCTTCGTTTATGGCCGCGCCGCTGCTGCCGACATCGAGGCGCATCTGGAGCAAGTGGCCATGCCCAAGGCCCTGCCTGGTTGGGACGCCAGCCAGGTTACCGACTCGGACGAGGATGTGATCATTGCGCACAACTGGGACGAGTTGCGGCGTTTCATGTGGGACTACGTTGGTATCGTGCGCACCAGCAAGCGCCTGCAGCGGGCGCAGCACCGCATTCGCCTGCTGCTGGATGAAATCGACGAGTTCTACAGCAACTACAAGGTCAGCCGCGACCTGATCGAGCTGCGCAACCTGGCGCAGGTGGCCGAGCTGATGATCCTGTCGGCGATGCAGCGCAAGGAAAGCCGTGGCTTGCACTACACTCTGGATTACCCCGGGATGCTGGACGAGGCCAAGGACACCATTCTCAGCCCGCTCTGAGACCGGCGTCACGGCCTTCGCGGGCGCGCCCGCTCCCACTGTTTTTCCACTGCCTGGCAGCCTTGCGCAGTACCTGTGGGAGCGGGCAAGCCCGCGAAGAAGCCCACCCGGCCTCGACCTATGCCCGGCTCACCTCAGCCCAGCGCCGACGGCTGAACTTCAACCGCACCCGCAAACGCCGATGCTCGTCAGCCCCCAACGCATCCCGCGGTACGCACTGGCTCTCCCCCAACCAGCGCCCTGCGCGCTCAAAGCGCAACACAACCACCCACGGCAATGCCACACTATCCCGACACAAGCGCACCGGCTGCCAACCACGCGCACGGCTGAACACCTGCCAGCCGCGCACATCACGGCGCAGGCCGACAACGGCATGCTCATGGGTCAGAAGAATACGTCGGGGAATCGCCCAGCCAGCGTGGGCAAGACAGGCGGCGACAACGGACAAGGCCAACCACCCGGGCAGCGGGCTCGCCCATGCGGCAAGCCACGCCAGTACCTGGCAACCCAGGTAGGCCGTTAGCAGCAGGCGCGAGCCTTGCCAACGGCACTCGAAGCACTCACTTGGGCTGGACACGGTCCAGGATGATGCGGACCATGCGTTGCAGCTCTGGGTCTTCGGACTCGGTGCGCTCCATGAACCAGCCGAACATGTCCTGATCCTCGCAGCTCAACAGACGCACGTACAATTCGCGATCGGTCTCGTTGAGAGTTGGGTAGACTTCCTGGGTGAAAGGCACCAGCAGTACGTCCAGTTCCAGCATGCCGCGGCGGCTGTGCCAGAAAAGCCGGTTGAGTTCAGTTTGTTCGACCATGGGGCCCTCCTCGAATGGCCCGCCAGTATACAGCCAGGCGAGCGAAGCGACACCGGGCGTTGGTCTAGTCACCTACCTATTTTGTTACCGGCGTTCTATGATGGCCGCCAGTCTTTAGCCACCGCGATGACCCATGGCCGATTCCGCTTTCTTCTGCCCCCTGTCCCACGAGGGCATCCTCGCCGTCCGCGGCTCCGATGCAGGCAAGTTCCTGCAAGGCCAGCTGACCTGCAACATCAACTACCTCAGCCAGGAGTACGCCAGCCTCGGCGCGCGCTGCATGGTCAAGGGGCGCATGCAGTCGAGCTTCCGCATCCTGCCCGAAGGCAACGGCTACCTGCTGGCCATGGCCAGCGAGCTGCTTGAAGCACAACTGGCCGACCTGAAGAAGTACGCCGTGTTCTCCAAGGCCACGCTGACCGATGAAAGCGCCGCCTGGGTGCGCTTCGGCCTGCAAGATGGCGATGCTGCGCTGCAGGCACTGGGGCTCGCCGTACCCGCCACCGCTGGCAGTACCGTGCGCCATGAAGGGCTGATCGCCATTGCCATATCTGCTGGCCGTGTGGAGCTGTGGGTGCCGGCGGACAACGCCGCCACTGTACGCCAGGCCCTGGCCGCCGCCTTGCCTGAAGGCAACCTCAACGACTGGCTGCTGGGGCAGGTTCGCGCCGGCATCGGCCAGGTCATGGGCCCGACCCGCGAACTGTTCATTCCACAAATGATCAACCTGCAAGCCGTTGACGGCGTCAGCTTCAAGAAAGGCTGCTACACCGGCCAGGAAATCGTCGCGCGCATGCAGTACCTGGGCAAGCTCAAGCGTCGCCAGTACCGCCTGGCACTGGACCAGCAGGCCATTCCGGCCCCGGGTGCCGAGATTTTCTCGCCTACCCATGGTTCGTCGGTCGGTGAAGTGGTCATTGCTGCCGGCAACGGCGCGGGCTGCGAACTGCTTGCGGTGCTCAGCGCCGAGGCAGTGGAAGACGACAACCTGCACCTGGGCAGCCTGGAAGGCCCGCGCCTGCAGGTGCTGACCCTGCCCTACGAACTGGACCGCGACCGGGAAATCCAGCGCTGACCAGCCTGCCCCGCCCATGCGGCGGGGCCGCACCACCACCGCGGTAGAAACGCCCATGAACAAGCTGGCCGAGATGGTTCAAGCACAGTTGCTCGATGCCATCGAAAAGGATGACCTGGTCCTGCCGACCCTGCCCGAGGTTGCCTTGAGCATCCGCGAGGCGGCGGAAGACAGCGAGATCAGCGTAGCGGCCCTGAGCAAGGTGATAGGTCGCGATGCGGCCCTTTCAGCGCGCCTGATCAAGGTAGTCAACAGCCCGCTGCTGCGCGCGGCGGTCGAAGTCACCGACCTGCACACCGCCATCACGCGGCTGGGCATCAACTACAGCTGCAACCTGGCCATTGGCCTGGTGATCGAGCAGATTTTCCATGCGCGCTCCTCGGCGGTCGAGCAGAAGCTGCGCGATATCTGGGCCAACAGCCTGGAAGTAGCGGGTATCAGCTACGAAATCTGCCGCCGCTTCACACAGCTCAAGCCCGACCAGGCCACCTTGGGCGGGTTGGTCAACCAGATTGGCGCCCTGCCGGTGCTGATCTATGCCGAAGAGCACAACGAGCTGCTGTCCGACCCGGTATGCCTGCACTACGTGATCGAGCAGATCCAGCCGGTGCTGGGGGACAAGATCCTCAAGGCCTGGGAGTTTCCGGAACAATTGGTGAATCTACCGAGCCAGGTCCAGGACCTTGATCGGCAGACCGACAAGGTCGACTACATCGACATCGTGCAGATCGCCCGCTGCATCAGCCAGCGCGGCCGCCACCGGCCGTTGGCTGCGCTGCCGGCGTACCGCCATTTGGGGCTGCCATTTGGTACCGAGCTGGAGGTGGATGAACTGCTTGAGGCGCGAAGCATGCTGCGCTGACCTGTGTCAGCATGCAACGGCCTCTTCGCGGGCGAACCCGCGAAGAGGCCATTACAGGCAACACATCAATCGGCTATGAAACGCACCCGCACCCGCAACCCACCCTTCGCACCATCATGCAGGCTCACCTGGGCCAGATGCGCCCGGCAGATCTCGCCAACAATTGCCAGCCCCAACCCGCTACCCTGCGCACTGCGCCGGTAAAAGCGCTCGAACACCCGCTCGCGTTCAGGCTCGGGAATCCCCGGCCCGTCATCCTCAACCTCCAGCACCGCCGGCGCCAGCACCCGCAGAATCACATTGCCACCCTCAGGTGTATGCGCCAGGGCGTTGTCCACCAGGTTGCTCAACAGCTCGTTGAGCAACGTCGGTTCCCCCTTCAACCACACCGGCGCCTCGGCCTCCAGCGCCAGCGCCACCCCGCGCTTGTGCGCCAGCGGTGCCATGGCCATGCCCAGCTCACGGGCCAGCTGGCTCAAGTCCAGGCGCTGCGCGCCGCCCTCGGCAATCGCCCGTGCGCCGTTCTCGACCCGTGCCAGCGACAACAACTGGTTGGCAAGGTGGGTCAGCCTGTCGGTGCCCTGGGCGGCAGCTTCCAGGGTTTGCCGCCATTGCTGCGGTTCGGACGAACGCAAGCCCAATTCGACCCGCGCTTTCAGCGCCGCCAACGGCGTACGCAATTCGTGTGCCGCGTCGGCAATGAATTGCGCCTGGCGCTCGAATTGGCCGCGCAAACGTTCGGTGAAGTGGTTCAAGGCCCGCACCAACGGGCTCAATTCACGCTGCACCTGCACCACCGGCAAGGCCCGCAGGTCGTCCGGCTGGCGTTCTTCCACTGCCGTGCGCAGGCGCTCCAGCGGCCGCAACGCGGCACTCACGGCAAACCACACCATCACCAGTGCGCCCAGTGCCAGCATCCCCAAGCGCAGCAGGGTGTCGGCCATCAGCCCGCGGGCCATGCGCACCCGCGCTTCCTCGGTCTCAGCCACGCGGATCTCCGCCATGCCGTTCATGTTTGGCTCGCTTACCGGCTTCAGCAGGCTGACCACGCGCACATCCTGGCCCAGGTAAGTGGCGTTGTAGAACCGCGCCAGCGCCGGGTAGTCGTCGGTACGCGGCGTGCCCGGCGGTGGCGGCGGCAGGTTCTCGTAGCCGGAAATCAGCCTTTGCTTGATGTCCAGCACCGTGTAGTAGATGCGCCCGGCACTGTCGTAGGCGAAGGTATCCAGGGCCACGTAAGGCACATCCGCACTCAACGATCCATCGCGCTGCGACAGGCCTGCGGCGATGGTCCGCGCCGAGGCAAGCAAGGTGCGATCGTAGGCAGTGTCAGCGGCTTCGCGGCCATTCCAGTAGGCGCTCAGGCCGCTGGCCAGCATCAGCACTACCAGCAGCAGGGCCAGGTTACCCAGCAAGCGCCCGCGCAGGCTGCCGTTGTCACGCATCGCGGTGCTCGAGCAGGTAGCCCAGGCCACGGAAGGTAACGATGGCCACCGGGTGGCCGTCGAGTTTCTTGCGCAGGCGATGGATGTAGATTTCGATGGCGTCGGGGCTGGCCTCTTCGTCCAGGCCAAACACCTGGGCGGCCAACTGCTCCTTGCTCATCACCCGGCCAGGGCGGGCGATCAGCGCTTCCAGCACGCTTTGCTCACGCGAGGTCAGGGTCAGGTTGTCGTCGCCGAGGGTAAAACGCCGGGTGTCCAGGTCGTACACCAGCGGCCCGCAGCGTTGCTGGCGCTCGCCCCCGAGCACACTGCGCCGTAGCAGGGCCTTGACCCGGGCTTCCAGCTCGGTCAGCTCGAACGGCTTTGCCAGGTAGTCGTCGGCGCCCAGGTTCAGCCCGTGGACCCGGTCCTTGACGTCGCTGCGCGCGGTCAGCATCAGCACCGGCAAGGTCTTGCCACGGCCGCGCAGCCGCGCCAGCACCTCGAAGCCGTCCATGCGCGGCAAGCCGACATCCAGCACTGCCACGGCGTACTCCTCGCTGGCCAGGGCTAGGTCGGCGGCCACGCCGTCATGCAGCACATCCACGGTCAGGCCGTGGCTTTTCAAGGCCTGGGCCACGCTTTCGGCCAATTGCAGGTGGTCTTCGACCAGCAGTACACGCATCGGATTCTCCCTGCTCGGGTGGGGCGGTGGCGCGGAGTGTACCGCTGTCGACAGGCCTGTGAAGCCCTGTCAACAAACCTTTCACGCTGAAAGGTTAGCGAAAGGTTCGTTGCCTAGCATCGCACCACGGTCGCTCTTCGCGCCGAAAAAAGCACCAGCAAGGTGCGACGAATAAGAACAATAAACGGAGTCATCGACGATGCTGTCATCGCAGCCGCAGGCGTTCGCGCCTACCCGTTCCTTTGCCGCACGCCCCTCTGCCATCGCCAGCGCCCTTGCGCTTGCCGGTGTCGCCCCGATGAGCCAGGCCGCCTTCTTCGAAGACAGCACGGCCAGCTTCGAAACCCGCAACATGTACTTCAACCGCGACTTCCGCGACGGCACCAGTGCGCAGCAATCCAAGCGCGACGAATGGGCCCAGGGCTTTATCCTCAACTTCGAGTCCGGCTACACCGATGGCACCGTCGGCTTTGGCCTGGATGCACTGGGCATGCTCGGCATCAAGCTCGACTCCAGCCCCGACCGCACCGACACCGGCCTGTTGCCAACCCACGATGACGGCAAAGCCGCCGACGAGTACTCCAAGCTCGGCCTGACCGGCAAGGTGAAGGTCTCCCAGACCGAACTGAAAGTCGGCACCCTGATCCCCGAGTTGCCCACCCTGCAGCCCAACGACGGGCGCATCCTGCCGCAAACCTTCGAAGGCGGCCTGCTCACCTCGAAGGAGATCAAGGGCCTGACCTTTACCGGCGGGCGCCTGGACAAGGCCAAGGACCGCAACGACACCAACTGGGAAGACCTGGTGCTGAACAACAAGAACGGCCGCTTTGGTGGCTCGTTCAGCGCCGACAACCTCGACCTGGCCGGCCTTGACTACCAGTTCACCGACCGCATCACCGGCAGCTACCACTTCGCCCAGCTCGACGATATCTACCGCCAGCACTTCATCGGCATGGTCGCCACCCAGCCATGGGGCCCGGGCACCTTCGGTGCCGACTTGCGCCTGGCAGTCAGTGACGACGCCGGCGCGGCCAAGGCCGGCAATATCGACAACACCACCGTCAACGGCATGCTCAGCTACGCCCTGGGCGGGCACAAGGTCAGCGCCGCCTGGCAGCAGCTGTCTGGCGACAGCGCCTTCCCGTACATCGATGGCGCCGACCCGTACCTGGTCAACTTCGTCCAGATCAACGACTTCGCCGGCGCCGACGAACGCTCCTGGCAGGCGCGCTACGACTACAACTTCGCCGCACTCGGCGTACCCGGCCTGACCTTCATGACCCGCTACATCAACGGTGACAACGTCAGCCGCGCCGCCGGTGGCGAGGGCAAGGAATGGGAGCGCAACACCGAACTGAAGTACGTGGTACAAAGCGGCCCGTTGAAGAACGTCGCCGTGCGCTTGCGCAACGCCACCTTCCGCTCCAACTTCGCCCGCGATGCCGATGAAGTGCGGCTGCTGGTGAGCTACAGCGTGGCGCTGTGGTAACCCGATAGCGGTAACCCGATAACAACAACACTCACGGAGATCGACGATGACCTTTTCACTGCGCCGCCTCGTCCTCGCTACCGGCTGCCTGCTGTTGGCCGGCAACGCCTTCGCTGCCGAACCGAAACGCCCCGAATGCATCGCCCCCGCCTCGCCAGGCGGTGGTTTCGACCTGACCTGCAAGCTGGTGCAAAGCGCCCTGGTGCAGGAAAAGATCCTCAGCAAACCGATGCGTGTCACCTACATGCCTGGCGGTGTCGGCGCGGTGGCCTACAACGCCGTGGTCGCCCAGCGCCCGGCCGATGCCGGCACCCTGGTGGCCTGGTCCAGCGGTTCGCTGCTGAACCTGGCCCAGGGCAAGTTCGGCCGCTTCGACGAGAACGCGGTGAAATGGCTGGCCGCCGTCGGCACCAGTTATGGTGCCATCGCGGTAAAAAGCGACTCGCCCTACAAAACCCTCGATGACCTGGTCGCGGCGCTGAAGAAAGACCCGAGCAAGGTAGTGATCGGCTCGGGCGGCACTGTCGGTAGCCAGGACTGGATGCAGACTGCATTGATCGCCAAGGCCGCCGGCATCAACCCGCGCGACCTGCGCTACGTGGCCCTGGAAGGCGGTGGCGAAATTGCCACGGCATTGCTGGGCGGGCACATTCAGGTCGGCTCGACCGATATTTCCGACTCCATGCCGCATATCCAGAGCGGCAACATGCGCATCCTCGCAGTGTTCTCGGAAAACCGCCTGGATGAGCCGGAGATGAAAGACATTCCCACGGCGAAGGAACAGGGCTACGACATTGTCTGGCCAGTCGTGCGCGGCTTCTACCTGGGGCCAAAGGTAAGCGACGAAGACTACGCCTGGTGGAAGGCCTCGTTCGACAAGATGCTGGCCTCGGAAGACTTCGCCAAGCTGCGTGACCAGCGCGAACTGTTCCCGTTCGCCATGACCGGCGCGGAACTGGACGGCTATGTGAAGAAGCAAGTGGCTGACTACAAGGCACTGGCCAAGGAATTTGGCTTGATCCAGTAAGCATTCACCCACTTTCACCGATCCCTGTGGGAGCGGGTTTACCCGCGAATGCGTCAGCGCTGACACCACCGTTTTGGCTACGGACGCTTTCGCGGGTAAAACCCCACCCACACGGTACGCGATCAACAATGACAAACATATGATACAGAAACACAAAATAGACCAGGCCCTGCTGGCGGTATGCGCCGCCCTGGCCGTGATGGCCTGGCCCTACCAGGCGGCGTTTTCCTATGAACCGGTCGGGCCGCGCGCCTACCCGCTGCTGATGCTCGCCCTGATGAGCCTGGGCCTGCTGTACCTGGCTATCCGCCCTACGCCGATTGTGCGCAAGGACGACGAGCCGGAACTGGACCGCGAGACCCTGATCAAGATCGCCACCTGTGTCGGCCTGCTGATCGTCTTCGCCGCTACCTTCGAGCCGCTGGGCTTCATCCTCAGCGCCATCCTCGTCGGCCTGCCCATGGCCCGCCTGTACGGCGGCCGCTGGCTGCACAGCGCCCTCGTGGTGGTGGGCATGAGCGTGCTCCTCTACTGGCTGTTCGACCGCGTGATGGATGTGCCCCTGCCCCTTGGCCTGCTGAGCGTACTGGAGAACTGACACATGGATACCTTGAGCTATCTGGGCCAGGGCTTCGGCGTCGCCCTGTCCCCCTACAACCTGGTCACCGCCCTCTCCGGCACCCTAATCGGCACCGTGGTCGGCCTGTTGCCGGGCCTGGGCCCGATCAACGGCGTGGCCCTGCTGATCCCCATCGCCTTCGCCCTTGGCCTGCCGCCGGAGTCGGCGCTGATCCTGCTGGCAGCGGTGTACCTGGGCTGCGAGTACGGCGGGCGCATCAGTTCGATCCTGCTGAACATTCCGGGCGAAGCCTCCACCGTAATGACCACCCTCGACGGCTACCCGATGGCCCGCCAGGGCCTGGCCGGCGTGGCACTGTCGCTGTCGGCCTGGAGTTCGTTCATCGGCGCCTTCATCGCCACCTGCGGCATGGTGCTGTTCGCCCCGCTGCTGGCGAAATGGGCGATTGCCTTCGGCCCGGCGGAATACTTCGTACTGATGGTGTTCGCCATCGTCGCCCTTGGTGGCATGGCCGGTGACAAACCGCTGAAAACCTTCATTGCCGCACTGATCGGCCTGTTCCTGTCAGCGGTCGGCATCGATGCCAACAGCGGCGTGTACCGCTTCACCGGCGACAGCGTGCACCTGGCCGACGGCATCCAGTTCGTGGTGCTGGTGCTGGGCCTGTTCTCGATCAGCGAGATCCTCCTGCTGCTGGAAAAGACCCACCATGGCCACCAGGCCGTCAAGGCCACCGGGCGCATGCTGTTCAACTTCAAGGAAGCCGCCTCGGTATTCGTGGTCAACATCCGCTGCGGCCTGCTGGGCTTCATCATGGGTGTGCTGCCGGGTGCCGGTGCCACACTGGCCAGTGCCGTGGCCTACATGACCGAAAAACGCATCGCCGGCACCAGCGGCAAGTTCGGCAAGGGCGACGCCCGTGGCCTGGCGGCACCGGAAACCGCCATTGGTGCCTCCTGCTGTGGTGCCTTAGTGCCCATGCTGACCCTGGGCGTGCCGGGCTCCGGCACCACTGCGGTGATGATCGGTGCACTGACCCTGTACAACATCACCCCCGGCCCATTGCTGTTCGAACAGCAGCCGGACATCGTCTGGGGCCTGATCGCCTCGCTGTTCATCGCCAACATCATGCTGGTGATCCTCAACATCCCGATGATCCGCATCTTCACCCGCATCCTCGCCGTGCCGAACTGGGCGCTGGTGCCGGTAATCGCCATCATCACCGCGATCGGCGTGTACGCCGTGCATGCCACTACCTTCGACCTGTTCCTGATGGTCGGCATCGGCATCATGGGCTACATCCTGCGCAAGCTCGACTTCCCGCTGTCGCCGATCCTGCTCGGCTTCATCCTCGGTGGGCTGATGGAGCAGAACCTGCGACGCGCGCTGTCGATCTCCAACGGTGAACTGGGCATCCTCTGGTCGAGCCCGATCAGCATGTCGGTGTGGGTGCTGACCATTTGCATGCTGACCCTGCCGCTGCTGCGCAGCTGGCGCAAACGCAGCCTGCAGCGCCGGGCGATGGCCGATGCCTGATCGCTCGTTGCCGCTGTTTGTCGCAACCGGGCTGGTCGGCCTTGCTGGCGGTTTTGCCGCCAGCAAGGTCGGCTGGCCTTTGCCGTGGATGGTCGGCTCGTTACTGGCGATCATCCTGGTACGCTGCCTGACGCCCTGGCAGTTGTCGGAAATCCCCAATGGCCGCAAATGCGGGCAGTGGATCATCGGCATCGGCATCGGCCTGCACTTCACCCCCGCGGTGATCGAGCAGGTGGCCAGCCATTTCGCCCTGATCTTCTTCGGCGCACTGTTCACCACCCTGTCCAGCGTGATCAGCGTTTGGCTATTGCGGCGTACCGGTGAGAACCGCGCTACCGCGTTCTTCGCCAGCATGCCCGGTGGTTCGGGGGAGATGGTCAACCTCGGCGCACGCAATGGCGCCGTGCTTAGCCAGGTGGCGGCGGCACAGAGCCTGCGCGTGCTGGCGGTGGTGCTGTGCGTACCGGCGCTGTTCAAGTTTCTGCTGGGTGACGGGGTGCCGCTGAACCACACCGGCAGCGTGAGCTGGGGCTGGCTGGCACTGATTGCCCCGCTGGGTGTTGCGGTAGCCTTACTTTGGCAACGCTTGCGCCAGCCCAACCCCTGGTTGTTCGGGCCACTGCTGGTAGCCGCCACGGTGAGCCTGGCTGGCAACCTGCAAATCGCCCTGCCCAACGGTGCCAGCCAGATCGGCCAGTGGCTGATTGGCAGCGGCCTGGCTTGCCACTTCAACCGCGCGTTCTTCCGCCGCGCGCCGTCGTTCCTCGGGCGGACCCTGGTGGCCACGGCGTTGTGCATGGCGATTGCCGCCAGTGCCGCGTGGGTACTGAGCGTGATGACTGCGCTGGACCTGCGTTCGCTGACGCTGGGGATGATGCCGGGGGGGATTGCCGAAATGAGCCTGACAGCAGAAACCTTGCAGTTGTCGGTGCCACTGGTGACGGCGCTGCAGGTGATGCGGCTGCTGTTTGTGCTGTTTCTGGCGGAGCCGTTGTTCCGGTTGTGGAACGCCAATTCGGAGTGACTGCGCCGGCCTCTTCGCGGGTAAACCCGCTCCCACAACGATCGCGCTGACCCTGAGGGCAGTGCAGTACCTGTAGGAGCGGGTTCACCCGCGAAGAAGCCAACCCGGTCTTTCAGGCCATCACAGCGGTGGTAATGCCCAGTTGATCGGCGCCAGCCCGCGCTGCTCAAGGAAGCTGTTGGTCCGGCTGAAATGCCCACAGCCCAGGAACCCACGGTAAGCCGACAACGGCGACGGATGCACCGACTTCAGCACCAGGTGCTTGGTCCCGTCGATCAGCTTCTGCTTGCTCTGCGCATGCGCGCCCCACAGCAGGAACACCACGTTCGGGCACTGCTCGCTGACCACCTGGATAATCCGGTCGGTAAAGAACTCCCAGCCCTTCTTGGCGTGCGACGCGGCATTGGCCCGCTCCACGGTCATGGTGGTGTTGAGCAGCAGCACCCCTTGCTCGGCCCAGCTCTGCAGGTAGCCGTGGCTGGCAATCGGGATGTTCAGGTCGCGCTGCAGCTCCTTGTAGATATTCACCAGCGACGGTGGCGTGGCCACGCCCGGTTGCACCGAGAAGCACAGGCCATGCGCCTGGCCCGGCCCGTGATAGGGGTCCTGGCCGAGGATAACTACCTTCACCTGGTCCAGCGGTGTAGAGTTGAGCGCATTGAAGATCAGCGGCCCTGGCGGGTAGATCTCCTTGCCGGCAGCGTACTCGCCACGCAGGAACTCGCGCAGCTGATGCATGTAGGGCTGGTCGAATTCGCCGCGCAATGCGGCCTTCCAGCTGGGTTCAAGCTTGATGCGATCTTCGTCAGTCATGGGGCCTTCCATAAACAATGGCGCGACACTAGGTAAGCCCTTCCCGCTTGTCAAACGATCCGACCGACGACCGGCATGATCGGCCAGGCAGGCCATACTTGTGCGATGACTTTCGCGAGGTAGTCCATGGCCATTCATTGCGAGGTACTCACTGGCGCCGATGGCGCCCGCATCGGCATCGCCACCCTGGATGCGCCCAAGGCGCTCAATGCCCTGAACCTGCCGATGATCGAGGTGCTGGGTGAACAACTGCACGCCTGGGCCCACGACCCAGGGATCGTCTGCGTGATGCTACGCGGCAACGGTGCCAAGGCCTTTTGCGCAGGGGGTGATGTGCGTGCACTGGTGCAAGCCTGCCGCGACCACCCCGGCAGCGTGCCACCTCTGGCGGCCACCTTCTTTGCCGCCGAGTACCGCCTGGACTTTGCCCTGCACACCTACCCCAAGCCGCTGCTGTGCTGGGGCCACGGCCATGTACTGGGTGGTGGCATGGGGCTGCTGCAAGGCGCCAATGTACGCATCGTCACACCCAGCAGCCGGCTGGCCATGCCGGAAATCAGCATTGGCCTGTACCCGGACGTAGGCGCCAGCTGGTTCCTGGCTCGGCTGCCCGGCAAGCTGGGGTTGTTCCTTGGCCTGACCGGCGCGCCAATCAACGCCCGCGACGCTCTCGACCTGGGCTTGGCCGACCGTTTCCTGGGCGAGTACCAGCAAGAAGCGTTGATCGAGGAACTGCTGCAACTGAACTGGCAGGAGCAGACCGCCCTGCAACTGAACAGCTTGCTCAAGGCCGAGCAGCACCGTGCCTGCGCCGAGTTGCCCGAGGCCCAGTGGCTGCCGCGGCGGCAGGCGATCGATCAGTTGCTCGATGTGGCCGATGCGGCGGCGGCCTGGCGTGCACTGGAAGGGCTCAAGCACCATGACGACCCGTTGCTGGCAGAAGCAGGCCAGCGGCTACATGAGGGTTGCCCACTGACGGCGCACCTGGTGTGGGAGCAGATTAGCCGGGCACGGCACCTGTCGTTGGCGCAGGTGTTCCAGATGGAATACAGCATGAGCCTGAACTGCTGCCGCCACCCGGAATTCAGCGAAGGCGTGCGCGCCCGCTTGCTGGATAAAGACAACCAGCCGCGCTGGCACTGGCCAGATGTGGCGCAGGTGCCGGCGGCGGTGGTGGAGGCGCATTTTGCCAAGGTGTGGGAGGGGCGGCACCCGTTGGCGGATCTGGGTTAGCTTCGAGAGTTTGGGGCTGCTTTGCAGCCCTATCGCGACACAAAGGCCGCTCCTACTGGGGACCGCGATCTCGTTGTAGGAGCGGCCTTGCCGGGGCGCCGGGGCGCCGGACCGGTCGGAAAGGGGCGCAAAGCGCCCCCCGCTTTCATTCACCTAACGCTGCCAGTTGCCCCCTTGCCCCTGCCCGCGCCGGCCATTCCAGCGCCCGTCACCATTCCCCCGCCCATTGGAGTGCCAGTCACCATGCTGGTAACGCTGGCTGCCATCACGATAGTCGTGACGGTCCCGGTCACGCCCATAGTCATTACGTTGGCGGTTGCCATAATCATTGCGCGGGTTACCGTGCCACTGGTTCGTCCCCGGCTGCGGATGCGACCGGTAATAGGGCGCAGGCGCTGAGTGGTAGTAGTAGCGTGGTGCCGGCTGGTAGTAATAGCGCGGTTGCGGCGTCACGTAGTAACGGTCGTAGCGGTAATAGCCCGGCGACACATAGCGGTCGGTGGAGTAGTAGTCCGAACGGTAATAGCCCCCGCTCTCGTAGTACGGCGCGCAGGCGGATGTCATCAGCCCCAGCAGGGCGATCAACAGGATTCGATAGGACATGGCGGCCTCCTGGACCGCTGGAGTGCCCGAACAGCGGCGCTGGCGAGCGTCGATGCGTAATGCGTTCATCGGCACTGAATAAGACCGCTGCGCCGAGGTGCAGTGCCATTTCCGTAACAATTTGATACAGGTGCAATAACCCTGAAAAACTTGCAGTCTTTTGCCGGTCATCTCACTAGAATGTGCGGCTCGGCACACATCACGGGAAGATCATGCCCATACGTTCCGCTCTGTTTTCACAGCGCTCGCTGATCTTCACCCTGCTGACGCTGCTGGCCTGCGGCTTTCTCGCCACTTCATTGCTCAGTTACTTCGCCTCGCGCAGCGCCATCCGCGATGGCATCATCAATACCGAACTGCCGCTGACCTCCGACACGGTCTACTCGGAAATCCAGAAAGACCTGATCCGCCCCGTACTGATCGCCTCGATGATGGCCCAGGACACCTTCCTGCGCGACTGGGTGCTGTCTGGCGAGCAGGATACCGAGCGCATGACACGCTACCTTGGCGAGGTCATGGGCAAGCAGGACACCTTCACCTCATTTTTCGTCTCCGACCGCACCCTCACCTACTACCAGGCCAAGGGCGTGCTCAAGCAGGTCGAACCAGGCACCTGGCGTGACGCCTGGTACTTCCGCCTGCGCGACCTCAAGGCCCCCTATGAGATCAACGTCGACCTGGACATGGCCAACCAGGACAGCCTGACCGTATTCATCAATTACCAGGTGCATGATTACCAGCACCGCTTCATCGGTGCAGCGGGGGTTGGGTTGAGCGTGTCGTCAGTGGTCAAGCTGATCGACCAGTACCAGCGCCGCTACCAGCGCACGGTGCTGTTTACCGATGCCACGGGCAAAGTGCTGCTGACAGGCTCCGAAGGCGGCCCGCATGGTTTGCGGGTCGGCCAGCCACTCAGCGCCACCCCCGAACTGAATGACGTGCTGGCCGAGCAGCTGGTGCCCGGCGAAGGCAGCCACGAGTACCGTGACAGCAACAACCACAGCCACTTTCTCAACGTGCGCCACCTGCCCGAGCTGGACTGGTACCTGCTGGTGGACAAGCGCGAAACCGGTGCCCTCGACCGTATCCGCCACTCCCTGTACCTGAACCTGGCGATTTGCACGATGATCACCTTGGTGGTGCTGGCGCTGGTGCATGCCATGGTCCGCCGCCACCAGGCCAGCACCGAGGCCCTGGCCAGCCTCGACAGCCTCACCGGCCTGCCCAACCGGCGCAGCTTCGACCTGCTGGCCGCCCAGGCCTTGCACGAAGCCCAGCGCGACAAGGGCCCGCTAGTGGCATTGCTGATCGACCTGGACCACTTCAAGGTGCTGAATGACACCCACGGCCACCTGGCAGGCGACGAAGTGCTGCGCCAATTTGCCAATGTGCTGCAGGGCAGCCTGCGCCAGTCAGATATACTGTGCCGCTGGGGCGGTGAGGAATTCATCGTGCTGCTACGTGAAGCCGAAGGCCGGCAAGCCATCGAGGTGGCTGAGAAAGTCCGCCGGCGTACTGAGCAGCTCACTTTCAGCTATGACGACCAGCCACTGCGCCTGACCACCAGCATCGGCCTGAGCAGCCTGCAACCAGGGGATACCCTGCACGCCCTGCTGGCCCGCGCCGACCGTGCGCTCTATCGTGCCAAGCAGGCCGGCCGTAACCGCGTCTGCAGTGAAACCCGCCATGAATGACAGCCAACACTGCCCCGCTTGCGGAGCCCCGAACCAATGCAGCCTGGCCGAGCCAAGCCGTGCCACCCAGGCCTGCTGGTGCTACAGCGTGGCCATCGACCCGGCCGTGCTCCAGGCCCTGCCCGCCGAGCTGCGCGACAAAGCCTGCCTGTGCCCACGCTGCGCCGCCGTGGAACAACAACTCCAATCCCCCGCTTGCGACTGACCGTTTTCCATGCGCCTCGACCGCTTCCTTGCCAACCTGCCCAGCCACAACCGCCAGCAAGTCCGCCTGATGCTGGCGCAACGCCGCGTGCGGGTGGATGGCCAGGTGGTCAGCGACCCGCTGGCCGAGGTGCGCGAATTCAGCCGTGTGGAGCTGGACGACCAGCTGCTGCAAGCCGGCCGCCCTGCCCGCTACCTGATGCTGCACAAGCCGGCTGGCTGCGTCAGCGCCACCCAGGACCCGCAGCACCGTACCGTGCTCGACCTGCTACCCGCAGCGTTGCGTGATGACCTGCACATTGCCGGGCGCCTGGACTTCAACACCACCGGCCTGATGATCCTGACCAACGATGGCCAGTGGTCGCGGCGCTTGACCCAGCCCGCCACCAAACTGCCCAAGCATTACCTGGTGGAGACCGAGGAAGTGATTGGCGAGCACTATGTGGCCAAGTTCCATGAGGGCTTCTACTTCGCCTTCGAAGGCCTCACTACCCAGCCTGCCCAGCTGGACATCCTCGGTCCGCGTCAGGCGCGGTTGGCGATCGTCGAAGGGCGTTATCACCAGGTCAAGCGGATGTTCGGGCACTTCGACAACAAGGTGGTGGGGCTGCATCGCGAGAGCATGGGCGCGATCCGGCTGGACCCGGGGCTGGCGCCCGGGGCGTTTCGTGAGCTGACGGCGGATGAAATAGCCACTGTCTAGGTTGCCGGCGATAGGGCCGGAATAGACAGTACGGGGTCGTCATACGACCGCTCAGCGACAAAAGTCACAATTTTACCCCAACGGCACTTGCGGGATCCCCGACCCACTGCTTGAATCCAAATCGTCAGTCTGCATGTGACTACCAAGTCACGCCCGCAGTCGAAGACACCTTTTTGCCGGCTACCTAGGGCCTTGATGCCTTGGGGCACGGCAAATTGCCCGCCAAAAACAATACCGTCGACGCAAGTGCCAAGGATCGACACAGGGCCCCCCGGTTACTCTTCAGGCGAATGCCTACCTGTCATAAAGAACGTGCACCCTAGGTGACGCGAATACCCTTTTTGCGCCAG
The DNA here is from genome assembly GCF_039673335.1 of Pseudomonas sp. TWI929. Lineage (NCBI taxonomy): Bacteria > Pseudomonadati > Pseudomonadota > Gammaproteobacteria > Pseudomonadales > Pseudomonadaceae > Pseudomonas > Pseudomonas sp. TWI929. The sequence goes on along the minus strand of NZ_JBDJLK010000033.1, from coordinate 18,069 downwards.
GAGTCGATGACATGAGGCCAGAAATCGCTGTACTTGATATCCAAGGTCAGTATCGGGTTTACACGGAGTTTTATCGCGCGGATGCGGCCGAGAACACGATCATCTTGATCAATGGCTCGCTGGCCACCACGGCCTCGTTCGCCCAAACGGTACGTAACCTGCACCCGCAGTTCAACGTAGTACTGTTCGACCAGCCCTACGCTGGGAAGTCCAAGCCGCACAACCGCCAGGAACGCTTCATCAGCAAGGAGACCGAGGCGCATATCCTCCTTGAGCTGATCGAGCACTTCCAGGCAGACCACGTGATGTCTTTCTCGTGGGGTGGTGCAAGCACGCTGCTGGCGCTGGCGCACCAGCCGCGGTGCGTGAAGAAGGCAGTGGTGAGCTCGTTCTCGCCGGTGATCAACGAACCGATGCGCGACTACCTGGACCGTGGCTGCCAGTACCTGGCCGCCTGCGATCGCTATCAGGTCGGCAACCTGGTCAACGACACCATCGGCAAGCACCTGCCGTCGCTGTTCAAGCGCTTCAACTACCGGCATGTCAGCAGCCTGGACAGCCACGAGTACGCGCAGATGCACTTCCACATCAACGAAGTACTGCAGCATGACCTGGAACGGGCGCTGAACGGCGCGCGCAACATCGACATCCCGGTACTGTTCATCAACGGCGACCGCGATGAGTACACCACGGTCGAAGATGCGCGGCAGTTCGGCAAGCATGTGGGCAGAAGCCAGTTCAGCGTGATCCGCGATGCGGGCCACTTCCTGGATATGGAGAACAAGACCGCCTGCGAGGATACCCGCAGTGTCATGTTGGGGTTCCTGAAGCCAACCGTGCGTGAAGCCCGTCAACGCTACCAGCCGGTACAACAGGGGCAGCATGCATTGGCCATCTGAGCAGCTCGGCGCCCTGTAGCCGTTACCCGCAGGCTATGGGGTGCCGACAAGCATTTTTATAACTTGGGCTTCTAATTCGTGGAGGGTTCTGGTAAAAAGTGCATCGCAGACGCGGGTATAGTTTAGTGGCAAAACGAAAGCTTCCCAAGCTTTAGTTGAGGGTTCGATTCCCTCTACCCGCTCCACATCGCGTTTCCGCATGGCGTTCCAGCAACGTCATCGCAGTCAAAAGGAGCCTTGGCTCCTTTTTTCGTTTCTGTCGCCCCTGATTGACCTACCCCATGGCCATTTGCCTGCCGATCCGCTTCAATGCGTAGCGGGCGTATTCGCGTGCAAGTGAAACGGCTTGGGGCGGATATGCTCAATGGATCCTTGAAACATTTCGAAAGGACGACGCATGTTTCTCTCCCGCTGGTTACCGGGCCTTGCCAACCTGCTGCACTACCGCCGCGAGTGGTTCCACGCCGACCTGCAGGCAGGTCTGTCAGTGGCGGCGATCCAGATCCCCATTGCCATCGCCTATGCGCAGATCGTCGGCCTGCCACCGCAGTATGGCCTGTACGCCTGCGTGCTGCCGATGATGGTCTACGCCCTGATCGGCAGCTCGCGCCAGCTGATGGTCGGCCCCGACGCCGCCACCTGCGCGATGATCGCCGGCGCCGTGGCACCCTTGGCCATGGGCGACCCGCACCGCATTGCCGAGCTGTCGGTGATTGTCACCGTGCTGGTCGGGGTGATGCTGATCGCCGCAGGCCTGGCGCGGGCCGGGTTCATCGCCAGCTTCTTCTCGCGGCCAATCCTGATCGGCTACCTCAACGGCATCGGCCTGAGCCTGATCGCCGGGCAGCTATCCAAAGTGGTGGGGTTCAAGATCGAGGGCGATGGCTTCATCCTCAGCCTGGTCAACTTCCTCCAGCGCCTGGGCGAAATCCACTGGGTGACGCTGCTCATCGGCATGGCCGCCCTGGGCATGCTGATCTGGCTGCCACGGCGCTACCCGCGCCTGCCTGCAGCCTTGATGGTGGTGGCACTGTTCATGCTGCTGGTTGGCCTGTTCGGCCTTGACCGCTTTGGCGTCGCCGTCCTCGGCCCGGTGCCCGCCGGCATCCCGCAGCTGGCCTGGCCACACAGCAACCTGGCGGAAATGAAGAGCCTGCTGCGCGACGCCCTGGGTATTGCCACCGTCAGCTTCTGCAGCGCCATGCTCACCGCGCGCAGCTTTGCCGCCCGGCATGGCTACGCGATCAACGCCAACCACGAATTCGTCGCCCTGGGCGTAAGCAACCTGGCGGCCGGGGCTTCCCAAGGCTTTGCCATCAGCGGCGCCGACTCGCGTACTGCGGTCAACGACATGGTCGGTGGTAAAAGCCAACTGGTGGGCATCATCGCCGCGCTGGTAATTGCCCTGATCCTGCTGTTTTTCACCGCGCCGATGGCGTGGATCCCGCAGGCTGCGCTGGGCGCCGTGCTGCTGATGGCCGGCTGGGGGCTGATCGACATCAAGTCGCTGCGGCACATCCGCCGCCTGAGCCGCTTCGAGTTCTGGCTGTGCCTGCTGACCACGGTGGGCGTGCTAGGCCTGGGCGTGCTGCCTGGCATCGTGTTTGCCGTGACCCTGGCGATCCTGCGCCTGCTGTACAGCATCTACCAGCCCACCGACGCCGTGCTGGGCTGGCTGCCGGGCACCGAAGGCCAGGTCGACATCCGCAAGTTCAAGAACGCCCGTACCGTGCCTGGCCTGGTGGTGTACCGTTTCGACGACGCGATCCTGTTCTTCAACGCCGACTACTTCAAGATGCGCCTGCTAGAAGCGGTGCAAAGCCAAGACCAGCCCAAGGCCGTGCTGTTCGATGCTGAGGCGGTAACCAGCATCGACGTCAGCGGCATCGCTGCCCTGCGCGAGGTGCGCGACACCCTGGCGGCACAGGGCATCTTCTTCGCCATCGCCCGCGCCCGCGGCACCTTCCTGCGCATGCTGGTGCGCTCGGGCATGGCGCGCGAGATGGAGGACAAACTGCTGTTCGGCTCGGTACGCGCGGGGATTCGCGCCTATCGCGTTTGGCGTAACCGCAACCGCAGTGTGCAGGTGGCCGAACAGGGCTGAGCGGTGCGCTATGGCTAGCAGTCAGGCTTCTGCAAGGAAAAGGACTACGTGATACTCGGAAAGGGGTGATCGGCTAGCGATGACCAGATTCGCTAGCCTCGCTATCCCGCTCTGAAGTTCAGTCGGGCACTCCTTTCTCTGTAGCGCTGGACAACCGGCAGCTACGCCAATGGCGTACAACCTGTTATGCTTTTCACCGAAACAGCCTTGTTCACCAAGCGAGTCAGAGAGCTCCTCGATGACGATACCTATCGCCTACTGCAAGTCAGGCTCATGGTTTCACCCGAGGCAGGAGACTTGATCGAGGGAACGGGCGGCCTGCGCAAATTGCGTGTGGCTGCGAACGGGCACGGAAAACGCGGTGGTGCCAGGGTTATCTACTACCACTTCATATCCAGATCACAGATAGCCATGCTCTACATCTTCGGAAAAAACGAGCAGCCCGACCTGTCCAGCGAACAACGCAAGGCACTGAGGTCGATCATCGAACACTGGAGGCGTGCATGAACCGCTTTTTTGACGAGCTGATGGAAAGCGTCCAGCAGATGGACGATATCGTTCAGCGCAAGCGCGCGCCTTCCCGAGAGTTCGAAATCGATGCACTTCAGGTGCGCAACATCCGCAAGGCAACAGGGCTTACGCAAGCACGCTTTGCCGAGATCATTGATGTTCAGGTTGCAACCTTGAGAAACTGGGAGCAAGGGCGACGCGAACCTACCGGGCCGGCCAAAGCATTGCTGCGTGCAATACGTAATGATCCTGATCATGTACTGAAAGCCCTTGCCCACTGACGAAGGCCTGCAAGTGTTGAGTATCCCGACCTTTCCGGTGCATCGAACAAGGTGCCGCGGTGGGCGATCACTGCGGGATGCCGTGGGCGGTGGCCAGGGTTTTGCTGACGCTGGCCCAGGCTGCGGATAGCGTGAAAAAAGTGGCCAACGCCAACCTAGTGACTACCCGATTGCGCATGAAGAAGGCCTCTTTCGTCCTGCGAGCCTTGCTGCGCCTTTGCTGGCCCTTTTGCGGGTAAACCCGCTCCCACAGGTCCGGCACAGGCTTCAAGCCTGATGCATATCCTGTGTGCGGGTTACCGCGAAAGGGCCAGCATAGGCAACACAACGCCTCTGCCTGGACGCCAACCCTCGCACACCTTGCATGACATGCTAAAGTCGCCCCCGTTCCCCGCACCGCCCAACGGACCCAGCATGCCCGCACTCGACGCCACCCTCACCCCCTGGCCAGAACTCGCCGCCCGCCACCCCTGCGCTGCGCTGCTGCTGGGCAACGGCGCCAGCCGTGTATTGTGGAAGCCGTTCGGCTACTTCTCGCTGTTCGAGGAAGCGCAGCGTGCCGGGCGCAAGAAAGGCTTGGCCATCAGCGACCAGGCACTGTTCAAGTCCTTGGGCACGGAACTGTTCGAGCCGGTGCTCAGCGCCCTCAACACTACCGTGCGCACCAATGCCGCACTGGCCATCAATTCCACCGCGCCGCTGAACCGCTACTACTCGATCAAGGAAGCGTTGATCCACGCCGTGCGCACCGTGCACCTGCCGTGGCCGCTGATGCCGGCTGCCAGCCTGGCAACCCTCAACCAGGCCCTGAGCGGCTATCGCAGCGTCTACACCAGCAACTACGACCTGCTGCTGCCATGGGCCGTGCAGCATGCCCCGCACGGCTTCGCCGAACTGTTTGACGAGCAAGGCTTCTTCGACGTGCGCCGCACCAGCAGCGAAGGCACCCGAATCATGCACCTGCATGGCGGCCTGCACCTGCTGAAGTTGCCCGACGGCACCACCCGCCAACGCAGCGCCGACAGCGCCGAGCTGCTGGATGGTTTTGCCGTGAACATCCCGGGTGAAGTGCCGCTGTTCGTCAACGAAGACCGCAGCGACGAGAAACTGCGTGCCATCCGCAATTCGGACTACCTGAGCTGGTGCCTGGGGCAACTGGCGCGGGAAAGCCAGGGGCTATGCCTGTTCGGGCAGCATCTGGACAGCAGTGACCAGCACGTGCTCGAAGCAATTCGGCTGGCGCGGCCGAAGCAGCTGTCGATTGCCATCCGGCCGTTGAGTGAGGCGTCGGTGATCAACCAGAAGCAGCATTTTGTCGATCGATTCGGGGATATGCCGGGGACAGCGCTGCATTTCTTCGACGCCAGTACCCATCCGTTGGGGCAGGCGGAATTATCGATCGAAGTACCAACTGTCCGACGCTGACGCCATCTCCTGTAGGAGCGGCCTTGTGTCGCGAAAGGGCTGCATAGCAGCCCCAGGATTTCTGCGTTACCACCAATATTGCTGGGGCTGCTACGCAGCCCTTTCGCGACACAAGGCCGCTCCCACAAGAACAGGCGTCCGCAGGTTCGATGGTTACAGCGTTCAGAGCAACCCATCGGCCCGCAGCAACGTTTCCAGGCAATGCTCCTGCACCCCATAGAACGCCTTGAGCTGGGCAATCTTCTCCAGCAACGCACCGTTATCCGCGGCCTGCCGCCGCTTTACCGCAAGAATCATCTTGTTCTTGTTGGTGTGCTCCAGCGAGATGAACTCGAACACCTTGGTCTCATAACCGCAGGCTTCCAGGTACAGCGCGCGCAGGCTGTCGGTGAGCATTTCGGCCTGCTGGCCCAGGTGCAGGCCGTACTGCAGCATGGGTTGCAGCAACCCTGGGCTGTGCAGTTGCGGGCGGATCTGTTTGTGGCAGCACGGCGAACACATGATGATCGCGGCATTGCAGCGGATGCCGGTATGGATGGCATAGTCGGTGGCGATGTCGCACGCATGCAGGGCAATCATCACTTCGATGGCCGCAGGCACCACGCTGCGCACGTCACCACACTGGAACTCAAGGCCTGGGTGCTCCAGGCGCGAGGCGGCGGCGTTGCACAGGTCGACCATGTCCTGGCGCAACTCCACGCCGGTCACCTGGGCTTCGCGGCCAAGGCTGTTACGCAGGTAGTCGTGCATGGCAAAGGTCAGGTAGCCCTTGCCCGAACCGAAATCAGCCACCCGCAGTGCCTGTTCTGCCGCCACCGGGGCGCTGGCCAGGGCGTGGTCGAAGACCTCGATGAATTTGTTGATCTGCTTCCACTTGCGCGACATGGCCGGAATCAGCGCACCTTGTGCGTCAGTTACACCGAGGTCGCGCAGGAACGGCCGCGACAGCTCCAGGTAGCGTTTTTTCTCGCGGTCATGGCCGCTGCTCGTGGCAACCTCGCGCGGTGCTTGCGTACCGTGGCGCTGGATCATGGGCTTGCCCTTCTTGCTGAAGGTCAGCTGCACTTCGCCGTCGGCGTCGAACAGGTGGGCGTTGCGGAAGCTGTCCGGCAGCAGTTCGGCGGCCAGCGCCTGGGCCTGGTCCAGTGCCAGGTTGCGGGTGATGTCACGGGTCTGGTGGCGGTAGACCAGCGACAGGCACGGCTGCCCCTTGACCAACAGCGGCTTGGCAATGATCCGTTGCAGGGTCTGGTCGGCACCAACATGGCGCGCCAGCACCAGCTTGACCAGGGTATTGCCGTGCAGGGCGGCGCTCAGCAGGTCGAGAAACTGGGCGCGCGCATCCGGCGCGGCGGAAGCGGAATTACTGGCGGACATGGAAAAAGGTGCCTTGGGTAGCGGAACGCATATTCTACCGTGTGCTGTGCGAACGGGCATACCCTAGCCATTTGGGGCCGCTTTGCGGCTCCAAACTGCCCCCTTTAACAGAAGTACGCGGCTGCATTCTCCCTCAGTCGAGGATCACCAGGCGGTTGGGCAGTTCATTGCGGGAGTGCGTCGGCGGCACATGCTCGCTCAGCAGCTCGCCGCAGGCATCGATGCACTCGACAAAGCCCTGCAAAGTCCGGCCCTGGCGCACCTGTTCGGCAAAGCGCGCGCCAATGGCCGCGCGGGCCGTGGCATCCAGGTAGTGCTCGATGCCGCGGTCAACCAGGATCTCCACATGCCGCTCCGCCTCGCTGACAAAAATCAGCACGCCGGTGGCGCCTGCAGTGCGCTGCAGGTTCTGCTCGCGAAACTGCTGCCGGGCCAGGCGCGAGGCACGCCAGCGGCGCAGGGCCCGTGGGATCAACCAGCCGGCCAGGCGTGGCTTGCGCAGCAGCCAGCACAGGCCAATGAACAGCAGCACATTGGCCACCAGCAGGCCACGCACACCAGGCCAGCCCAACAGCCAGTGCAACAGGCCCGGCACGGCAAGCGCCAGCACGGTGGCCCAGAACAACGGCCAATAGGCGTAATCGTCGGCACGGCGGGCCAGCACCGTCACCAGCTCGGCATCGGTGCGCCGTTCGGCACGGGCAATCGCTTCGGCAATCTGCCGCTGGTGGTATTCGTCAAAGGGGGTCATGCCGTCGGTCTCTTGAGCGTTCTTATAGTTGTTGTCCCGGCATTCGGGGCTTCGTGCGCAGCCGACATATTCAGGCATAATCCGCCGCTGGAAGAGTTGCCTGCAAATCGTACAACAATAGCCGCCTGAAAACTTCGGCCGCGCGCGTATCACCGTAGATACGGCAAAAGCCCCATAACGGAATTCAAGATGAAACTGTCTTTGCTGGGCCTGGCCATGGGCCTTGCCAGTCAGGCGGCCCTTGCCGCCCCCTCCGCCCCGCCCCTGCAAGACAAGCAGGCGTTCATCGACCATCTGATCAGCCAGATGACCGAAGCCGAGAAAATCGGCCAGTTGCGCCTGATCAGCATCGGCCCGGAAATGCCCCGCGACAAGATCCGCGAGGAAATCGCCGCAGGCCGCATCGGTGGCACCTTCAACTCGCGCACCGCCCCGGAGAACCGGCCAATGCAGGACGCGGCCATGCGCAGCCGCCTGAAGATCCCGATGTTCTTCGCCTATGACACCGTCCACGGCGAACGCACCATCTTCCCGATCGGCCTGGGCATGGCCGCCACCTGGGACATGGACGCCGTCGCCAAGGTCGGCCGCACCGCCGCTATCGAAGCGGCGGCCGACGCCCTGGACATGACCTTCGCACCGATGGTCGACATCGCCCGCGACCCACGCTGGGGCCGCACCAGTGAAGGCTTCGGTGAAGACACCTACCTGACCTCGCGGATCGGCCAGGTGATGGTCCGCTCGTTCCAGGGCAGCAGCCCGGCCAACCCCGACAGCATCATGGCCATCGTCAAGCACTTTGCCCTGTATGGCGCAGTGGAAGGCGGGCGCGACTACAACACGGTCGATATGAGCCTGCCGAAAATGTACAACGACTACCTGCCACCCTACCGCGCCGCGCTCGACGCCGGTGCTGGCGGGGTGATGGTGGCGCTGAACTCGATCAATGGCGTGCCGGCCACCTCCAACACCTGGCTGATGAACGACCTGCTGCGCAAGGAGTGGGGCTTCAAGGGCGTGACCATCAGCGACCACGGCGCCATTCAGGAGCTGATCCGCCACGGTGTCGCCCGCGACGGCCGCGAAGCCGCCAAGCTGGCGATCAAGGCCGGCATCGACATGAGCATGAACGACACCCTGTATGGCGAAGAGCTGCCAGGCCTGCTGAAGTCTGGCGAAGTGACCCAAGGCGAACTGGACCAGGCGGTGCGCGAAGTGCTTGGCGCCAAGTACGACATGGGCCTGTTCAAGGACCCGTACGTGCGCATCGGCAAGGCCGAAACCGACCTGCAGGACTACTACGGCGACGACCGCCTGCACCGCGAAGCTGCGCGTGACGTGGCACGCCGCAGCCTGGTGCTTCTGGAAAACCGCAACCAGACCCTGCCGCTGAAAAAGGCCGGCACCATTGCCCTGGTCGGCCCGCTGGCCGACGCCCCGATCGACATGATGGGCAGCTGGGCCGCCGACGGCAAACCGATGCATTCGGTAACCGTGCGCGAAGGCCTGCGCCGCGCCGTGGAAGGCAAGGCCAAGCTGGTCTACGCCAAAGGTTCCAACGTTACCGGCGACAAGGCGATCTTCGACTACCTGAATTTCCTGAACTTCGATGCCCCGGAAATCGTCGATGACCCGCGCCCGCCTGCAGTGCTGATCGATGAAGCGGTCAAGGCGGCAAAGCAGTCTGACGTGGTGGTGGCGGTAGTCGGCGAATCCCGTGGCATGTCCCACGAATCGTCGAGCCGTACCACCCTGGAGATCCCGGCCAGCCAGCGTGAGCTGATCAAAGCCTTGAAAGCCACCGGCAAGCCGCTGGTGCTGGTACTGATGAACGGCCGGCCGCTGTCGATCGGCTGGGAGCGCGAGCAGGCCGACGCCATCCTCGAAACCTGGTTCGCCGGTACCGAAGGCGGCAACGCCATTGCCGACGTGCTGTTCGGCGATTACAACCCGTCCGGCAAGCTGGCCATTACCTTCCCGCGTTCGGTCGGGCAGATCCCGATGCACTACAACCACACCCGTATTGGCCGGCCGTTCACGCCGGGCAAGCCGGGCAACTACACCTCGCAGTACTTCGAAGAGCCCAACGGCCCGCTCTACCCATTCGGCTATGGCTTGAGCTACAGCAGCTTCGAGCTGTCGGACTTGACCTTGTCCGACGACAACCTCAAGCGTGGCGACACCCTGCAGGCCAAGGTGAGAGTGACGAACACCGGCAAGCGTGACGGTGAAACCGTGGTGCAGCTGTACCTGCAGGATGTTTCTGCGTCCATGAGCCGCCCGGTCAAGGAACTGAAGAACTTCCAGAAGCTGATGCTCAAGCCTGGGGAGTCGCGTACGTTGACCTTCCGCATCAGCGAGGAAGACCTGAAGTTCTACAATGGCCAGTTGCAGCGGGTTGCCGAGCCAGGTGAGTTCAATGTCCAGGTCGGGCTGGATTCCCAGGTGGTACAGCAGCAGAGCTTTGAACTGCTGTAACTGATTAGCCGGCTGTATCGGCCTCTTCGCGGGTAAACCCGCTCCCACAGGCCTGTGCAATACCTGTAGGAGCGGGCTTGCCCGCGAAGAGGCCGCCCCCGATATCCCATCACCGGATCTGCCCCATGCCCTTTACCTTTCGCGCCCTGCGTCTGGGGCTGATCACCCTGCTGATCGTGCTGGGCACTGCCCTCAGCGCTGGCTGGGCCATGCACCAGGCCAAGCGCCAGGCCATGGAAGATGACGCCCAACGTGCCAACCAGCAATTGGGCCTGTACGCCAATGCCTTGCACACGCTGATCGACCGCTACCGCGCCCTGCCCGCCGTGCTCGCGCTGGACCCGGAACTGATCGCCGCCCTGCGCGGCCCCGTCACTGAACAGGTACAGGATGCCTTGAATCACAAGCTTGAACGCATCAACGGCGCCGCCAACTCCTCCACCCTTGAACTGCTCGACCGCACTGGCCTGGCCATTGCCGCCAGCAACTGGCGGCTACCCAGCAGCTATGTGGGCTCCAACTACGGCTTTCGGCCGTACTTCAAGCAAACCCGCAGCCAAGGCAGTGGCCGCTTCTACGCCGTGGGTGTGACCAGTGGCGTGCCAGGCTACTTCCTCGCCAGCGCGGTAAACGACGAGCACGGCCGCTTCCTCGGCGCCATGGTGGTGAAGCTGGAGTTCCCCGAGCTGGAGCGCGAGTGGCGCCAGGGCAGTGACATCCTGCTGGTCAGCGACACCCGCGGCATCACCTTCATCGCCAACCAGGACGGCTGGCGCTACCGCGAGCTGCAGCCGCTCAGTGGCGCCGACCGTGCCGAGCTGGCCGAAACCCGCCAGTACGATAAGCAACCGTTGGTGCCGCTGCAGCATCAGGTGCTGACCCGCTTTGCCGCCAACAGCACCCTTAGCCGCGTGCAAGGCCCAGACGGCAGCGCCGAGTACTTGTGGGAAAGCCTGCCGCTGGAAGGTGAGAACTGGACCTTGCACCTGCTGCGCAAACCACAGGTAGCTGCTGACGGCCGCAATGCTGCCCTCGGCGCCGCCGCCGTATGGCTGAGCCTGGTGTTCGCCGCACTGTTCGTCAGCCAGCGCCTGCGCCTGGCCCGCTTGCGCCAGCGCAGCCGGCAAGAGCTCAAGCGCCAGGTCGAGGAGCGCACCCGCGAGTTGCGCACCGCCCAGGAGGGCCTGGTGCAATCGGCCAAGCTGGCCGCGCTGGGGCAGATGTCGGCGGCCATGGCCCACGAAATCAACCAGCCGCTGACCACCCAGCGCATGCAGCTGGAAACCCTGCGCCTGCTGCTGGACCATGGCCGTCATGACGAAGCGCGCCAGGCGCTGGAACCGCTGGAACAGATGCTCACCCGCATGGCCGCGCTCACCAGCCACCTGAAAACCTTTGCCCGCAATAGCCCGGTCGGCCTGCGCGAACGCCTCGACCTGGCCACCGTGGTCGACCAGGCCTTGCACCTGCTGGACGCGCGCATTCGCGGCGAAGAGGTGGAAGTTGCCCTGTACCTGGCACGCCCGGCCTGGGTGCGTGGTGATGCCATCCGCCTGGAGCAGGTGCTGATCAACCTGCTGCGCAATGCCCTCGACGCCATGGCCGACAAGCGCTACAAACGCCTGGAGATCCGTATCGAGCCCGACGGTGAGCTGTGGCGCCTGAGCGTGCTTGATTCGGGCGGCGGTATTGCCGAGGCCGACCTGGCCAAGGTCTTCGACCCGTTCTTCACCACCAAGCCGGTGGGCGAAGGCCTCGGGCTGGGCCTGGCCATTTCCTACGGCATCGTCCACGAGGCCGGCGGCCAGCTACAGGCCGAAAACCTGCCGGGCGGCGCACGCCTGAGCCTTACCCTGCCCCGCGACCTGGAGCCTGTATGTTGAATTCAGTGATCGTCGTCGATGATGAAGCCAGTATCCGCACTGCGGTCGAGCAATGGCTGAGCCTGTCAGGCTTCAGCGTACAGCTGTTCGCCCGCGCCGAAGAATGCCTGGCGCACCTGCCGCGGCACTTTCCCGGGGTGATCATCAGCGATGTGCGCATGCCGGGCATGGATGGCCTGCAATTGCTCGAACGCCTGCAGGCAGATGACCCTGATTTGCCGGTAATCCTGCTGACTGGCCACGGCGATGTACCCATGGCGGTTGAAGCCATGCGCAACGGGGCCTATGACTTCCTGGAAAAGCCATTCACCCCGCAACACTTGCTGGGCAGCCTGCGCCGGGCCCTGGAAAAGCGCCAGCTGGTGCTGGAGAACCGCCGTTTGCACGAGCAGGCCGACCTCAAGTCACGCCTGGAAGGCACGCTGCTGGGCATGTCCCAGGGCCTGCAACAGCTGCGTCGGCAGGTACTGGACCTGGCCAGCCTGCCGGTCAATGTACTGATCCGTGGCGAAACCGGCAGTGGCAAGGAGCGGGTGGCCCGCTGCCTGCACGATTTTGGTCCACGTGCCGGTAAGCCCTTTGTCGCCCTCAACTGCGCGGCCATTCCCGAATCGCTGTTCGAGGCCGAGCTGTTTGGCCATGAAAGCGGCGCTTTCACCGGTGCCCAAGGCAAGCGCATCGGCAAGCTGGAATACGCCAACGGTGGCACGGTGTTCCTCGACGAAATCGAGAGTATGCCGCTGGCCCAGCAAGCCAAGCTGCTGCGGGTGATCCAGGAGCAGAAACTGGAGCGCCTGGGGGCCAACCAGAGCATCAGCGTCGACCTGCGCATCATTGCCGCGACCAAGCCAGACCTGCTTGAAGAAGCGCGCGCCGGGCGCTTCCGCGAAGACCTTGCCTACCGCCTGAACGTGGCCGAATTGCGCCTGGCGCCGTTGCGTGAGCGGCGTGAAGACATTCCGCTGCTGTTCGAACACTTTGCCCGCGCCACTGGCGAAAAGCTTGGCCGTGCTGCCCCGCCGCTGTCGGGTGCGCAACTGGCACAGCTGCTGTCGCATGATTGGCCGGGCAACGTGCGCGAGCTAGCCAACGCGGCGGAACGCCATGCGCTGGGCCTGGGTTCGCCGAACATCGAGGTGGCGCCTGCCGGGCAGTCACTGGGCGAACAGATGGAAGCGTTTGAAGCACAGTGCCTGCGTGCGGCGTTGCGCCAGCATGGGGGCGAGATCAAGGCGGTGATGGAGGCATTGCAGCTGCCACGGCGCACGCTGAACGAAAAGATGCAGCGGCATGGGTTGCTGCGTGAGGATTTTGTCGGGCGGGAGTGAGCGGAAATCCGCTCATGCCTCTAGTTTAATAGGCAAAAAACCGCTTACTCCTGATAGATGTTGGGGCTGCGTTGCAGCCCATCGCGACACAAGGCCGCTCCCACAGGGGACTGCGCAAGGCCCGCTATTACGCGGTTCCTAGGGCTACAATGCCCCCAAATGAATCACCCTGCACCCATTTGGCACACCTTCTGCAATCACCTGTGCAAGCTGCGCCACGGCGCGCTCCACAAAAACAACGAGAAGGTATCCCTGATGGATAATGCCACCTCCCTGCCCGCCGGGGCGGCCACCGCGCCTGCCGCAGAAAAAACCACCGCCAGCCGCCTGAAGTCGATCTTCAGCGGGTCCATCGGCAACATGGTCGAATGGTACGACTGGTACGTCTACGCCGCATTCTCGCTGTACTTCGCCAAGGCCTTCTTCCCGGCCGGTGACTCCACCGCACAACTGCTCAATACTGCCGCAATTTTTGCCGTGGGCTTCCTCATGCGCCCTATCGGTGGCTGGCTGATGGGCCTGTACGCCGACCGCAAAGGCCGCAAGGCTGCACTGATGGCCTCGGTGCTGCTGATGTGCGCCGGCTCGCTGGTCATCGCCCTGACACCGGGCTATGAAACCATCGGCGTCGCTGCGCCGATCCTGCTGGTCATCGCACGCCTGCTGCAAGGCCTGTCGGTGGGCGGTGAGTACGGCACCTCGGCCACCTACCTGAGTGAAATGGCCAGCAAGGACCGCCGTGGCTTCTTCTCCAGCTTCCAGTACGTGACCCTGATCTCCGGCCAGCTCATCGCCCTGGCGGTACTGATCGTCCTGCAACAGACCCTGACCACCGAGCAGCTGTATGCCTGGGGCTGGCGTGTACCGTTCGTGATCGGTGCGCTGTGCGCCGTGGTGGCCCTGTACCTGCGTCGCGGCATGGAAGAAACCGCCTCGTTCACCAAGAAGGAAAAGGCCAAGGAAAGCCTGATGCGCACCCTGCTGCGCCACCCCAAGGAGCTGATGACCGTGGTCGGCCTGACCATGGGCGGTACCCTGGCCTTCTACACCTACACCACCTACATGCAGAAGTACCTGGTCAACACCGTGGGCATGAGCATCAGCGACTCGACCACCATCTCGGCCGCCACGCTGTTCCTGTTCATGTGCCTGCAGCCGGTGATCGGTGGCCTGTCCGACAAGATCGGCCGGCGCCCGATCCTGATCGCCTTCGGTGTACTCGGCACCCTGTTCACCGTACCGATCCTCAGCACCCTGCACACCATCCAGACCTGGTGGGGCGCGTTCTTCCTGATCATGGCGGCGCTGATCATCGTCAGCGGCTATACCTCGATCAACGCTGTGGTCAAAGCCGAACTGTTCCCCACCGAAATCCGTGCCCTGGGCGTGGGCCTGCCGTACGCGCTGACCGTGTCGATCTTCGGCGGCACCGCCGAGTACGTAGCCCTGTGGTTCAAGAGCGCCGGCATGGAAAGCGGCTTCTACTGGTACGTCACCGCCTGCATCGCCTGCTCGCTGCTGGTTTACGCGACCATGAAGGACACCAAGCAGCACTCGCGGATTACTACCGAGTGATTTTGAGGTCGTTGTCATGAAGAAGGGCGCACCGGTTTCGGGGCGCCCTTTTTTCATGCTTGTGAATGCATTAGGCCATCCAAGTGCAGTGCTTGAGTTTTTCAGCGCTTACGAGATCGAGCGCCGCCCGTGCGACGCATCGCGAGCAAGCTCGCTCCTACATTTGTTTCGGGCCAATTATTTTTGTGACAAACGGGCGCGACCACATTGACGCATGGCTGGATATCGAGTCGGACAAATAAGGCCGTCGCGCGCCTCCATCACAGGCCTGACTGGCCCGAAACAAATGTAGGAGCGAGCTTGCTCGCGATGCGCCGCACGGGCGGCGCTCGATTTCAGCAACACCGCAAGCATCAAGCCATACCTCCAAAGCCCCTGATGAGCCGATTAGAAACGCTATTCGGCTCACAACGTGAGCCGAATAGCGCAATTAATCGGCTCATCTGCGCCTGAAAGCAGGCTCAGGACATTTCCAACGCCTGACGCGGCTCACGGCGCTGATACCAGCTGGCCATCAGCACCAGTACCAGCAGTACCCCGCCCAGCACCGCCGAAGAGCCGACCGTACCAAAGTCCAGGCCACCCTTTTCATGAGGCTTGGTGAGGAAGTCGCCCAACGTCGCGCCAAACGGACGGGTGAGCACGAACGCTACCCAGAACAGCACTACGCCGGGGATGCGTGTCCAGTAGCGGGCCAACACCACCAGTGCAATGGCACTGCCAATAAACAGCGCGCCGCCGGCGAAGCCCAACCCCGAGTCATCGGCCAGGTAATCGCCCAGCGCGGTGCCGAGGGTGTTGGAAAACAGGATCGCCACCCAGTAGAACAGCTCGCCCGTGCGGTTCTTGATACGGGTGACATCCAGCGGGTTGCCGCTCAGGCGCCACACCAGGAAGGTCAGCAGCAGGATACCAATGAGAATGGCCGAACCTGCGGCATAACCCAGGCCCAGGGTGCGGTCCATGAAGTCGGACATGGTGGTGCCGGCGGTGCTGGTGGAGAGGATCACCAGCCAGTACAGCATCGGGTGGTAGCGGCGCGAATACAGCTGGCCGAGCAAAGTCAGCAAGAACACGCTGATCAACAGCAACGAGCTGAGTGCATAGCCGATGTTGAGGGTCATCGAGAGCAAGTCACCTGCCGTTTCGCCAAGGGTGGTGGCGCAGATCTTCATGACCCAGAAGGCCAAGGTGATTTGCGGGAGTTTGTTCATCGTTGTGCCGCTCCAGTTTGAGGTGCGGCGATGGTGCTAAGCAGCGCCTGAAAAATCGGTTGGTGATATATGAAAAATACGTTCATCGGCCGCCGGCATCAGTTATTTCATTCTTAACGCCCCATTAATTCCACGCCATCAAGCTGCAATGGCTGGCAAAACATCGGCGCATGGGCGCAAGCCGATAAGCCAGGCCACCGCCCGATTCACGTAATGCGCAGCCATACATATCGAATAATTCGATTTTTAAGCGCAATTCTTTGCGCTTTTTAATCAAATTAATCGGCGTAGGATTAAACCCATAGAAACAAACAACCTCAACAACCCCTGGAGCAACGACCATGAAAAATAAACTGATCCTCACCCTGGCCCTCTCGGTTTTCGCAGCTGGCGCCTTCGCCGAAGATGGCTTTGACCGCACCAGCGCCCACACCTTCGCTGCGGCCCAGAGCCAATCCGCCAGCTACGCTGAAGATGGCTTCGACCGCACCGGCGGCCAACGCTTCACCGAAGACGGCTTCGACCGCACCGGCGGCCAACGCTTCGCCGAAGACGGCTTCGACCGCACTGGCGGCCAACGCTTCACCGAAGACGGCTTCGACCGTACCGGCGGCCAACGCTTCGCCGAAGACGGCTTCGACCGCACCGGTGGCCAACGCTTTGCTGAAGATGGCTTCGACCATACCAATGCCCACCGCATCAGCTGATACCTGAGGCGAGCACCCAGCCCGGCTTCTGCCGGGCTTGATCATTTTCAGGCGCGCACAGGCTTGGCACACTAGGCACCTTGTCCACCAGGAGGTAGGGCCAGCAAGCCCAGCACAGATGTACTACTACGAACCCGCCAAAGGCCACGGCCTGCCCCACGACCCGTTCAACGCCATTGTCGGCCCCCGCCCTATCGGCTGGATTTCCTCGCAGGACCGCGAAGGCCGCCTGAACCTGGCGCCCTACAGCTTCTTCAACGCCTTCAACTACATCCCGCCGATCATCGGTTTCTGCAGCGTCGGGCGCAAAGACAGCCTGAACAACATCGAGCAGACCGGCGAATTCGTCTGGAACCTGGCCACCCGGCCCCTGGCCGAGCAAATGAACCAGAGCTGCGCGCCAGTTGCTGCCGAGGTAAGCGAATTCGAATTGAGCGGCCTCACTGCCACGCCGTCGAGCATCGTCAGCGTGCCGCGTGTGGGCGAAACCCCGGTAGCCTTCGAGTGCAAGGTCAGCCAGATCGTCCAGCTCAAGCGGGCCGACCAGGAGTTGGTGCCCAGCTGGCTGATCCTCGGGGAAGTGGTGGCGGTGCACATTGCCGAGCACCTGTTGAAAAACGGCATCTACGATACCGCTGCCGCCGAACCGATCCTGCGTGGCGGCGGCCCGGCAGACTATTTCGAGCTGGGCAACCTGTTCAAGATGGCCCGGCCGCAGGCCTGATCACCAGATCAGCTCACCGTCGTCGCTGACGCCCTGCAGGCGTTCCAGCTCAGCCGTGGCCGCTTCGTCGGCGGCCACGGCGCCCTTGAACACCTGCCCGTCGAGGACCTTGTGAAAACGCGGTGCGCCACCCATGCCCAGGGCCTTGACCGCGATAGCCGCGTTGTAGCCACCACCCTCTACCGGCACCATCGCCGAAACCGCTTCGAACTGCGGGAACTCCCTACGTGCCATGTCACTATCCGCCTGATTGATCAAGGGCGGCATCTTACCCTATCCCCCAGCCAGCGCGATCCCTGTAGGGGCGGCCTTGCCGGGGCGCCGGACCGGTCGGAAAGGGGCGCAAAGCGCCCCCTGCAATCTCAAATCAAAAACCTCAATCGAAGGTATGCAAATCCAGGCTGCTCACCACCTGCGCCTGCACCAGCTCACCAAATACCTGCAGCGTCGGTGAAGCAAAGTAACCACTCATCGCCTGCTGGTCCCGCCAGCTTCCACTGAGCAGCCACAGGTCGGTATCAGCCTGAGACCGCTGCACGGTGAAACTCAGGCAGCCCGGCGCACGCAGCGAAGGCTCGAGCAGGTCACGCAGGCGCGCGCCCAGCTCCGCCGAGCGCCCGCTGCTGGCACGGATGAAAGCAAGATGGGTGACCGGTTGTGTTGGGGTCATTGCACAATCTCCTTGAAGCAGGCGGACGGAAAAGCCAGGCTGCCAAGGTTAGGGCCCCACCCGCGCGGCACGTTAGGCCATTACTGCTCGTCGATTGCCTGATCCTGACTTGCGGCAGGATAAGGCAATCGACGAGCAGCTTT